>NZ_JAWDJH010000018.1:0-197191 GCF_032465635.1 Enterococcus sp. 2STP | reverse complement strand
AGTTTAATGTTTTTGTTCTGAATAAAAAAAGGTATAATTGGCATATCTTAACAAAGAAGATGTTTTGTTGAATAAAGTTCGTGAAAAGGGGTAATCAAATGAAGAGTGATCTGCAAATTTCACAAGAAACAGAGCTAGAACCGATTGTTGAAGTAGCTAGTAAATTAGATCTTAAGGAAGATGATTTGGAACTGTATGGGAAATATAAGGCGAAAATCAATTTTTCTGGAATCAATCGATCAAAGGATAACGCTGAGGGGCATTTGATCTTAGTTACTTCCATCAATCCAACACCAGCTGGCGAAGGAAAGTCAACGATCACTGTAGGGTTAGGAGACGCGCTCAATAAAATCAATAAAAAATCTGTTATTGCACTGAGAGAACCCTCACTTGGTCCTGTGATGGGAATCAAAGGTGGTGCTGCAGGCGGAGGATATGCACAGGTATTGCCTATGGAAGATATCAACTTGCATTTTACTGGTGACATGCATGCTATCACAACAGCTAATAATGCATTATCTGCTCTTTTAGATAATCATATTCATCAAGGAAATGAATTGAACATCGATGCTCGCCGAGTGATTTGGAAACGGGTAGTCGATCTCAATGATCGTGAACTGCGTAAAGTAATCGTTGGCTTGGGTGGGCCAATCCAAGGTGTCCCAAGAGAAGATGGGTTTGATATCACAGTTGCTAGCGAAATCATGGCTATCTTGTGTCTTGCGGCAGACCTTGAAGATTTAAAGGCTCGTCTTGCAAGGATCGTTGTCGGCTATACATTTGACCGTCAGCCTGTGACTGCTGGAGACTTGAAAGCAGAAGGCGCTCTGGCATTACTGCTGAAAGATGCAATCAAGCCGAATCTTGTACAAACAATTTACGGAACACCAGCTTTTGTCCACGGGGGACCGTTTGCCAATATCGCCCATGGCTGCAATAGTATTTTAGCTACCAAGACAGCATTGAGATTAGCAGATTACGTTGTCACAGAGGCAGGATTTGGTGCAGATCTTGGCGGAGAGAAATTTTTAGATATCAAAGTACCTAACTTGAAAAAAGCGCCGGATGCAGTGGTGATCGTCGCAACAATCCGCGCATTGAAAATGCATGGTGGAATGAAAAAGGATGAACTTAAAAATGAGAATCTTGACGCTTTGAAAATAGGTTTTGCAAATTTAAAACGTCATATACGTAACATGGAACAATACCAACTCCCTGTGATCGTTGCAATCAATGAATTCGTAACAGATACAGATAGTGAGCTTACACTGCTGGAGCACTTGTGCGAAGATCAGGGAATCCTTGCTAAAAGAGCAAGTGTATGGGCAAATGGAGCAGAAGGTGGCGTTGATTTAGCAGAAGCTGTGGTACGATTGATTGATAGAAAAGAAGCTGATTACAAGCCATTGTATCGCCTAGAAGAAACGATACAAGAAAAGACTGAAACAATCGTCAAGAAAATCTACGGAGGAAATGGTGTTGTTTTTAGTAAAAAGGCGCAAAAACAAATAGAAGAATTTACGAAAAATGGATGGGATAATTTGCCGATTTGTATGGCGAAAACCCAATATTCATTCTCTGATGATCCTTCATTGCTAGGCGCACCTGAAGATTTCACCATCACGATCCGAGAGATCATCCCAAAATTAGGGGCAGGATTTTTAGTAGCCTTAACTGGGGATGTTATGACGATGCCTGGTTTGCCTAAAAAACCTGCTGCATTAAATATGGACGTGACAAACGACGGAGAAGTATTGGGATTGTTTTAAGCTTGATTATAATCTACCGTATACTAAATAACTTTCATTAAACATAAGAGGAGCTGTATTTTGACTACAGCTTCTTTTTTTGAAGGTGTCAAGAGATTAATTGTGTTTGCACTAGGATCATTCTTTTTCTTTATTGTATTTTGAGCTATACTAAAGCATAATAGGAGGGTACGATGAAAACGACATTTATAAGAAAAACCGGTTTTTACGGTATGGGCAGCTCGATTCAATTAAGAATCAATAATGAAAAACGCAGTGTTCTCAATCATGAACAAAAGATAACGCTTGATCTGGAAGTGCCCTTTACGATGCAGGTCACCTTTTATTGGCTAAAAAGCCCCGTTTATACAGTGAAAGAAGCAAAGCCTGTTTATGTGATCACAATGAATGGTTTGATTCTTCAAATCTACCCGTTCTTATTTCTGGCAACTGGTTTGGGGGCCGTTTTCCTACAAAATCTATTTTTCAGTTTTTTTGCAGTTATCGTGTTGTTTGCGTTCTTTTTCTATATAAAAAACCGGGCATATTTGATCAAGGAGGAAAATTATGGCAAACTCTGATCTTTTTTTAATCAGTTTCAATCGAATCGAAAAATGGATGAGAGACGAGATGGGAAATGCACGAAACATGGGATTTACCGAACTTGTCAGACGCCTAGCTCAAAGAAAACAATTGATGATCAGAAAATATGAAGATGATCTTTTACAGCTTGCTCAGTTAAGGAATGCGATCGTCCATGACCGGATCGCCGTCGATTTTGTCATTGCAGAACCAAATGATTGGACAGTCAAGCGAATCCAGCTGATCGAACAAGAACTGATACGCCCAGAAACCGTACTACCTCGATTTGCGAAACGTGTAACAGGTTTTGAGCAAGATCTTCCGCTACTTGAACTGTTAAAGATAGTAGCAGAAAAAAGGTATTCACAGTTTCCGTTATACAATAAAGGAAAATTTGTAGCATTGATTACTTTACGGAATATCGGATTTTGGCTAGCAAAAGAAAGCCAAAAAGGTCCTGTTGATTTAACAAATAAACGAGCATTGGATTTGATTATCCAAAATGGGAAGTACACAAATTATCATTTTGTTCCAGCTAAAACACATATTTATGAGGTTGAAGCGATGTTTCGCGAGCAAGGAACTTTGGAAGCCGTACTTATCACTAAAGATGGGAATCCCGATGGTAATCTGCTTGGGATCATACGACCTCGCGATATTTATAAACAAATAGAAAAGGATTGATTTTTTGTTAATTATTTATTGGATATTCAGCGCTCTGCTAGTGGGAGTGGATCAGCTGGTCAAATGGTGGATCACTGATAATTTAGCGCTTGGAGAGACGAAAAGTCTTATACCAGGTATTTTGTCACTGAATCATATTCGAAACACTGGAGCCGCATGGAGTATGCTAGAAGGGAAGATGTGGTTCTTTACTATAGTGACACTCATTGCAGTCGTTGTGATTCTCACATTGATGATTAAAAATCGTGAAAAAAGTAATCGCTGGTTCATGATTGGATTGAGCCTGATTCTAGCTGGTGCGATTGGCAACTTTATTGATCGTCTCCGACTTGGCTATGTAGTAGACATGTTTCAAACAGACTTTATGAACTTTCCAATTTTCAATGTAGCAGATGTGACACTTGTATGTGGAGTGATCTGTATATTAATTTATATTATTTTAGATGAAAAGGATCAAAGAAAAAAATGACCGAACTTAAAACAACGATTCGCCATGAATCTGGTAGGATCGATAAAGTATTGACTAATCTATTCAGTGATTACAGCCGTTCGCAAATTCAATTGTGGCTGAAAGAACGTGCGGTTTCTGTCAATGGACAACCAGTCAAAGCAAATTACAAAGTAAAACAAGGAGACGAGATCACTGTCTTGATTCCTGAACCAGAAACATTAGATGTTGTCCCAGAGAACATCCCGTTGACCATCGTTTACGAAGATGAAGATGTCGCGGTAATCAATAAACCCCAAGGAATGGTCGTTCATCCTTCAGCAGGTCATACGCATGGCACAATGGTCAATGCGCTGATGTATCATATCAAGGATCTTTCTACGATCAACGGGGTTATCCGACCAGGTATCGTCCACCGAATCGACAAAGATACTTCAGGTCTGCTGATGGTTGCTAAAAATGACCAGGCACACGAATCATTAGCTAAGCAACTAAAAGATAAGACTTCTTTACGTAAATATGTTGCTTTAGTCCATGGAGAGATTCCTCACGAAAAAGGCACGATCAATGCGCCAATCGGCCGTTCGAAAGAAAACCGAAAAATGCAGGCTATAAGAGAAGATGGGAAGCCAGCTGTCACGCATTTTACTGTGTTGGAACGTTTTGAAGGTTTTACTCTGGTTGAATTAAAACTGGAAACTGGAAGAACACATCAGATCCGTGTGCATATGAAGTATATCGGCTATCCGTTAGCTGGAGATCCAGTATATGGACCGAAGAAAACTTTGAAAGGCAATGGCCAGTTTCTCCATGCGCAAATGCTAGGTTTTACACACCCGACTACAAACGAAAAGATGGTCTTTGAAGCACCTCTTCCAGAAGTTTTTGAAAAAACTTTAGAAAAATTAAGAAAAAACATTGCATTTTAATTTAGATAACGGTATAGTAATTAACAACGAAAGCATAAAACTTAATAGAATTCCTTTAAGTTTAGTCCCGTGAGGCTAAGAAGGGTGGGAGCAAGGATACGTATGGTGCGCCATAAAGTAAATTGCTCATTGACATAGTATAGCTATCAGTGTATCAGTATACGCTCAGTCTAAACATTCCTCCTGTCCTCTTAGGGCAGGAGTTTTTTTATGCAAAAAAGTAGGGGGAATGAAAATGCAAGCAAAAGAAGTAGTAGATCAGGTAACGATGAAGCGAGCATTGACTCGAATTACTTATGAGATTATCGAGAGAAACCATAGTATCCAAGATATCGTATTGGTAGGTATCAAAACACGAGGGATCTACATTGCATCAAGAATCGCTGAACGTTTGAAGCAACTAGAAGATATCGATATTCCTGTGGGAGAACTAGATATCACTTTATACCGAGATGACAAAAAAGAAAATCCAGAAGAACCGGAACTTCATTCTTCTGACATCCCAGTTTCCTTAGAAGGAAAAGAAGTTATTTTGATTGATGATGTTTTGTATACAGGACGAACGATTCGAGCGGCAATGGACGCAGTAATGGATTTTGGCAGACCAAGAAAAATTTCATTAGCAGTCCTAGTAGATCGTGGGCATCGAGAATTGCCAATCCGTGCAGATTATGTTGGGAAGAACATTCCAACATCTCGGGCGGAAGAGATTTTAGTAGAGATGCAAGAGCTTGATGGACAAGATCGCATCATGATTTTGAAAGAGGAAGATTAGAGGAGAGAGAAACATGTCGGAGAAAAACGGATTTCATAATGATGACGTGGTGTTAGATATCCACGATCGCCCAACCCCAAGACATTGGGTTGGATTAAGTTTACAACACTTGTTCACGATGTTCGGAGCAACCGTGTTAGTACCTATCTTAGTAGGGATCGATCCAGGTATCGCGCTAGTCAGTTCAGGACTAGGGACATTGGTGTACTTATTTACTACTAAAGGAAAGATACCGGCGTACTTAGGAAGCAGCTTCGCTTTCATTGCGGCGATGCAGCTTTTGATGAAAACAGATGGTTATCCAGCGATTGCACAAGGAGCAGTCACAACTGGATTAGTCTACTTGATTGTTGCGCTGATCATCAAAAAGATCGGTTCAGCATGGCTGGATAAAATCTTGCCTCCGATCGTCGTCGGCCCAGTCATCATGGTTATCGGGTTGGGACTTGCGGCAAATGCAGCAACAAATGCTATGTATAATCAAGGCACATATGATTTCAAGTATATTGCCGTAGCACTGATCACATTAGGATTGACCATCTTCTTCAACATGTGGCTAAGAGGTTTTCTCGGATTGATTCCGATTTTACTAGGTATTATTAGCGGGTACATCGTAGCCTTGCTGTTTGGAATCGTGGATACTAAGCCAATCGTAGACGCTGCCTGGTTTGCTGTTCCTAACTTTGAGATTCCCTTTGTACAATATGAACCAAAGCTATATCTTGGAGCAATCACAACAATGGCACCCATCGCTTTTGTGACGATGACAGAGCATATCGGCCATCTTATGGTATTGAATAAACTAACTAAACGTAATTTCTTTGAAGAACCGGGTCTTCATAAGACGTTGACAGGTGATGGCTTAGCACAAATCGTAGCAGCCTTCGTTGGTGGACCTCCTGTAACAAGTTACGGCGAAAACATTGGTGTTCTGGCTATCACACGCGTCCACAGCGTGTTTGTGATTGGGGGAGCTGCAGTCTTTGCAGTCGTTTTGGGATTCGTAGGAAAATTAAGCGCTTTGATTTTAAGTATCCCTGGACCAGTCATCTCAGGAATCAGTTTTATCTTGTTTGGCGTCATTGCAGCAAGCGGAATGAAGATTTTGATCGAGAACAAAATCGATTTTGACAAAAAGAAAAATCTGTTGATTGCTTCAGTTATCCTAGTAGTAGGAATTGGCGGACTTGTCTTTGAAGTAGGCACATTTACATTGTCGGCAATGGCGTTAGCAACTGTACTTGGCATCATTTTAAATCTTATCTTACCAGAAACTTCACGAAGCGAAGAAAACTAAGGAGGAAACATTATGATCATCAAATCAGAACGTATCAGTTTAAAGCATTTATTGACCGTTGAGGCACTTACTGACCAAGAAGTTATGGGCTTGATTCGCAGAGGGCAAGAATTCAAGCAAGGGGCTAATTGGACTCCGCAAAAGCGCCAGTACTTTGCTACAAACCTCTTTTTCGAAAATAGTACCCGCACACATAAAAGTTTTGACGTAGCGGAGAAAAAACTAGGGCTCGAAGTGATTGAATTTGAAGCAAGTACAAGCTCTGTCCAAAAAGGAGAAACGTTATACGATACAGTACTGACGATGTCTGCATTAGGTGTAGACGTAGCGGTCATCCGTCATGGTGATGAGAACTATTATGACGAACTGATACAAAGCAAAACCATCCAGTGCTCGATTATTAATGGGGGAGACGGAAGCGGACAGCATCCAACCCAATGCTTGCTTGATTTGATGACTATTTATGAAGAATTTGGACACTTTGAAGGACTGAAAGTTGCCATTGTAGGGGACATCACTCACTCTCGGGTAGCGAAATCCAATATGCAGATGTTAAAACGCTTAGGTGCACAAGTATTCTTCTCAGGTCCTAGAGAATGGTACGATGAGGAGTTCGAAGTATACGGACATTATATGCCATTGGACGAACTGCTAGATCAAGTTGATGTCATGATGATGCTTCGAGTGCAACACGAACGCCATGATGGAAAAGAAAGCTTCTCAAAAGAAGGCTACCATCAGGAATATGGTTTAACAGTTGAACGTGCGAAGAAGCTGCAAAAACATGCGATCATTATGCACCCAGCACCAGTTAACCGCGATGTGGAATTAGCTGATTCATTAGTGGAAGGATTACAGTCACGAATCGTTCAACAAATGAGCAATGGTGTCTTTGTCAGAATGGCAATCTTAGAAGCAGTGCTAAATGGAAAAGCGTAATTATAGGAGGATGAAAAAATGAAAACACTCATTAAAAACGGTCAGATCAATACACGAAAAAATATGACGACACCAGCAGAAATTTGGATAGAAGATGGGCGAATCAAAGCAATCGGTACAGGATTCTCAGAAGCCGAATTTGATGAAGTGTTTGATGCAAAGGAACAATTGATCACACCTGGTTTAGTGGACGTCCATGTCCATTTGAGAGAGCCAGGATTTACATACAAGGAGACGATCGAAGCTGGAACTCGCTCAGCTGCACGTGGTGGTTTTACTACTGTATGCGCGATGCCGAATTTAAATCCTGTACCTGATACGGCAGAAAAGCTGAAACAAGTATATGACATCATTAGAAAAGACGCAGTTGTGAAGGTATTACAGTATGCGCCAATCACAGAAAATCTGCGAAGTGAGAAATTAGTTGATCAAGAAGCACTGATTGAAGAAGGTGCTTTTGCTTTCACAAATGACGGTGTAGGTGTCCAAACGGCTGGAACGATGTATCTGGCTATGAAAGAAGCTGCGAAAAACAATAAAGCACTAGTAGCCCATACAGAAGACGAATCTTTATTATTTGGCGGTGTTATGCACGCTGGCAAGAAGGCAGAAGAACTTGGTCTTCCCGGAATCTTAAGTGTAACCGAGTCTTCTCAAATCGCCAGAGATCTGTTGCTAGCTGAAGCAACTGGTGTTCATTACCATGTGTGCCACGTATCTACTAAAGAGAGTGTCCGAGTAATCAGAGACGCAAAAAAAGCAGGAATCCAAGTAACAGCGGAAGTTTCGCCCCATCATCTTATTTTGATCGACGAAGATATTCCCGAAGATTTCGGCTTTTGGAAAATGAATCCACCGCTAAGAGGACGGGAGGACAGGGAGGCCTTGATTGAAGGTTTGCTTGACGGCACAATCGATTGTATCGCTACAGATCATGCCCCACATGGATTAGAAGAAAAAAGCCAAAGCTTCATGAAATCACCATTTGGCATCGTAGGAAGCGAAACAGCATTCCAACTGATCTACACTCATTTTGTAGAAACTGGACAATTCACATTGGAACAAGTAATCAATTGGTTGGCAGTTAAACCGGCTGAGATTTTTGGTTTGAATGCAGGAACGCTGACAGTCGGCGCACCCGCTGATGTAGCAATTTTTGATATTACAAAAACTTGCACGATCGATAAAGAAGACTTTTTATCAAAAGGGGAAAATACACCTTTTATCGGCTGGAAAGTAAAAGGCGAAACACAAATGACTTTTGTCAACGGAAAACTTGTGTGGCAGAAGGGAGAATAAAAGTATGGAACGTTTGCTTATATTAGAAGATGGAACAGTTTTCGAAGGAAAAGCTTTCGGCGCGGATGCGAATGTCTTCGGAGAAATCGTTTTTACAACAAGCATGACTGGTTATCAAGAAACCATCACCGATCAAAGTTTCAACGGTCAAATCATTACATTTACCTATCCTATGGTGGGCAATTATGGGGTAAATAGAGATGATTATGAATCGATTTCTCCAACATGCAAAGGAGTAGTAGTAAAAGAGCACGCGCGTGTAGCTTCAAACTGGCGAAACCAAATGACGCTAGATTCATTTTTGAAACAAAAAGGGATTCCTGGAATATCAGGTATCGATACACGCGCCCTTACTCGTAAAATCCGTGAAGTCGGAACGATGAAAGCAAGTATCGTTGATGCTGGAGATTCCTTCGAACATGCATTTGATCAGCTGAAAGCAACCGTTCTAGCAACCAATCAAGTGCAGCAAGTCTCCACTAACAAACCCTATCCAAGTCCAGGAACAGGGCGGAAAGTCATCGTCATTGACTTCGGCTTGAAACATAGTATTTTACGAGAATTGAGTAAAAGAAACTGTAACCTCACAGTACTTCCCTATAACACAGATGCCGAGACGATTTTAGCGCTATCACCAGACGGAGTCATGCTGACGAATGGACCTGGTGATCCAAAAGATGTGCCAGAAGCAATCGAAATGATCAAAAAAATCCAAGGAAAAGTACCGATTTTTGGTATTTGCCTTGGCCACCAGTTATTTGCTTTAGCCAACGGTGCAGATACCTATAAAATGAAATTCGGACATCGAGGATTAAATCATCCAGTCCGAGAAGTAGCGACCGGAAGAATTGATTTTACTTCTCAAAATCATGGCTATGCAGTCGATGAAGCCACGATTGATCCAGAAAAACTCATCGTAACCCATGTAGAAGTGAATGACGGAACAGTAGAAGGAGTCAAACACAGAGATTATCCCGCTTTCAGTGTGCAGTTTCATCCAGATGCTGCCCCTGGTCCGCATGATGCACTACATTTATTTGATGAATTTATGGAAATGATGGATGCAGGAAAGGAGCAGTAAACAGATGCCGAAACGTACAGATATCAAGAAAATTATGGTGATTGGATCTGGTCCGATCATCATTGGTCAAGCCGCAGAATTTGACTACGCAGGAACACAAGCTTGTCTTGCCTTAAAAGAAGAAGGATATGAAGTGGTTTTAGTAAATTCTAATCCTGCGACGATCATGACGGACAAAGAAGTGGCAGATCAAGTATATATCGAACCGATCACACTTGAATTTGTATCAAGGATTCTTCGAAAAGAGCGTCCAGATGCTCTCCTTCCAACTTTAGGCGGACAGACAGGCCTCAATATGGCAATGGAGCTGGCATCATCTGGTATTTTAGAAGAATTGAACATAGAACTTCTAGGAACGAAGCTTTCTGCGATTGATCAAGCAGAAGACCGTGATCTATTCAAACAGTTGATGAAAGAATTGAATCAGCCGATCCCCGAGTCTGAAATCGTCAATACAGTAGAAGAAGCTGTAGCGTTTGCAAATAAAATCGGCTATCCCGTCATCGTTCGTCCAGCCTTTACTTTAGGCGGGACTGGTGGAGGCATGTGTGAAAATGAAGAAGAATTACGAACAGTCTCAGAAAATGGATTAAGTCTTTCCCCAGCTACCCAATGTTTGATTGAACGAAGTATTGCGGGTTTTAAAGAAATTGAATATGAAGTGATGAGAGATTCGGCTGATAATGCAATCGTTGTCTGCAATATGGAAAATTTTGACCCAGTGGGTATCCATACAGGTGATTCTATCGTATTTGCTCCTAGCCAGACATTGTCTGACCATGAATATCAAATGCTTCGTGATGCTTCTCTTTCGATTATTCGAGCACTTAAGATCGAAGGAGGCTGTAACGTCCAACTTGCTCTTGATCCACATAGCTTTAATTATTATGTGATTGAAGTCAATCCGCGTGTTTCTCGTTCATCGGCGTTAGCAAGTAAGGCGACTGGCTATCCGATCGCTAAGCTAGCTGCTAAAATAGCGCTTGGATTAACATTAGACGAAATGAAAAATCCTGTCACAGGAACGACTTTTGCAGAATTTGAACCTGCATTAGATTATGTTGTAGCTAAAATTCCTCGCTGGCCATTTGATAAGTTTGAAAATGGAGAACGGCTTTTAGGCACGCAGATGAAAGCAACTGGTGAAGTGATGGCTATCGGTCGGAATATCGAAGAGTCTTTATTGAAAGCTGTGCGTTCTTTAGAAATCGGTACACACCATATTGAACTTCCTGACTTGGCAGACATCACGGATGATGACCTAATCCAAAAAGTGGTTCGAGCACAAGATGATCGTCTGTTTTATGTAGCTGAAGCTATTAGAAGAGGGTACACCATAGAAGAATTGGCAGATTTGACAAAAATCGATTTATTCTTTTTAGATAAACTGTTGCATATCGTAGAAATCGAACAGCAGTTGAAACAGCAGCCGTTGGATGACAGGATATTGAAAACAGCGAAACAAAACGGTTTTACAGACAAAAAAGTGGCGGAGCTGTGGGAAATAAGCGAAGAAGCCGTTCGCCAGATGAGAAAAGAAAATGATTTGATTCCTGTATATAAAATGGTTGACACTTGTGCAGCGGAATTCGAATCAAAAACGCCTTATTTTTATAGTTCCTATGAATATGAAAATGAAAGTTCACGATCAGAAAAGCCCTCAGTTCTAGTACTGGGATCTGGTCCTATCCGTATCGGACAAGGAGTTGAATTTGACTATGCGACTGTGCATTCTGTCAAAGCAATTCAGCAGGCAGGATACGAGGCAATCATCATGAACAGCAATCCGGAAACAGTTTCTACTGACTTTTCTATTTCGGATAAATTATATTTTGAGCCATTGACCTTCGAAGATGTGATGAATGTGATCGAGCTAGAACAGCCGATAGGGGTAATCGTTCAATTCGGTGGTCAGACAGCAATCAACTTAGCCGAACCTTTGACTGCTGCTGGTGTAAAAATCTTAGGGACAACGATTGAAGACTTGGATCGTGCGGAAAATCGTGATTTATTCGAGCAAGCGCTGAAAGAGTTGGGTATTCCTCAACCTTTAGGGGATACTGCTACAAGTAAAGAAGAAGCCGTGGTTATCGCTTCGAGAATTGGTTATCCAGTTCTTGTTCGTCCAAGCTATGTATTAGGCGGGCGTGCGATGGAAATCGTTGAAAATCAGCGAGATTTAGAAGACTACATGGAGCATGCTGTGAAAGCTTCTCCAGAACATCCAGTACTAGTGGACCGCTATTTGCTTGGTGGTGAATGCGAAGTGGATGCGATTTGTGACGGTGAAACTGTACTCATCCCAGGGATCATGGAGCATATTGAGCGTGCCGGTGTCCATTCAGGGGATTCAATGGCTGTGTATCCACCTCAAACATTATCTGAATCGATCAAGAAAACGATTGAAGACTACACGATCCGTTTAGCATTAGGTTTGAACTGTGTCGGGATGATGAATATCCAGTTCGTCATCCATGAAAATGAGGTTTATGTGATCGAAGTCAATCCTCGAGCAAGTCGGACTGTTCCATTCTTAAGTAAGGTGACAGGAATTCCAATGGCACAAATTGCGACGAAAGCTATTTTGGGAGAGAAATTAAAGACACTTGGTTATGAAAACGGACTTTATAAGGAAACAAAAGAAGTCCATGTTAAAGCGCCCGTCTTTTCTTTTACTAAATTGCAGAAAGTCGATACTTACTTAGGGCCTGAAATGAAATCGACTGGAGAAGTAATGGGGTCTGACAGACAATTAGACAAAGCTTTGTACAAGGCATTCGAAGCTTCTGGATTACACTTGCCTGAATATGGAGCCGTATTGTTTACGATTGCGGATGAAACAAAAGAAGAAGCACTAGAGTTAGCTAAACGTTTTACAGAAATCGGCTATAGTCTGATAGGAACGAAACATACAGCTGCCTATTTCGAAAAACATGGTTTGGTCGTTGAAACAGTTGCGAAAATTTCTGAGGAAGCAGCAGAAAAAAATGTAGTTGACTTGATACGAGATGGTAAAACACAAGTGGTTGTCAATACGATTGATAAAGATCGGGGAAATGCTTCTAAAGACGGCTTCATTATCCGAAGAGAAGCAGTTGAACATGGTATTCCGTTGTTTACTTCTTTAGACACAGCAGATGCAATCGTTCGAGTGATGGAATCCCGTGCATTTTCAACCAACCCTATTTAACGGTGTACACATGTTAAGACCGAAAGAAGAAAATCCGTTACAGGAGGGGACAGATGAAACAAGAAATGATGGAAATCGTTCAGCAAAAACAGCTGGCACCAAAGATTTTTGAAATGACATTAAAAGGTGATCTAGTAAAAGAAATGCAGCAACCAGGACAGTTCTTGCATATCCTCGTGCCGCGTGCAGACTTGCTGCTACGCCGACCGATTAGCTTGAATCATATCGATCACGAGACAAATACTTGCCGTATTATCTATCGGGTGGAAGGTGAGGGGACTAGCGTCTTCTCTACTCTTTCTGCCGGAGACCATTTAGATGTCATGGGTCCTTTAGGTAATGGTTTTGATTTATCTGGTCTTCATACAGGAGACGAAGTATTTATAATCGGTGGAGGAATCGGTGTCCCTCCCCTGTATGAGTTATCAAAGCAGTTAGTCAAAAAAGGGATCAAACCAACGCACTTTTTAGGTTTTGCCACACATGAAGTCGTTTATTATGAAAAAGAATTTAATCGTCTAGGAGAAACAAGAATCGCTACTGACGATGGAACATACGGTATGCACGGAAATGTCGGTAATTTATTGTTAGGAACGAAGACGAAACCTACAGCTGTTTTTGCATGTGGTTCCAACGGGTTATTGAAGACAGTGGAACAGCTGTTTTCTTCGCATCAAAATGTCCAGTTATCATTAGAATCCCGCATGGCATGTGGGATAGGGGCTTGCTATGCTTGCGTTTGTCATACGCCGGAAGATGAAACAGGAACAAAAAGTGTGAAAGTTTGTGACGAAGGACCGATTTTTAAAATAGGAGAGGTAATTATATGAATGAGAATCCTTTAGCGGTCAAACTTCCTGGCCTAGAATTAAAAAATCCTATCATGCCGGCAAGCGGCTGTTTCGGTTTTGGCAAAGAATACGGAAAATACTATGATTTGAATCAGCTTGGTTCGATCATGGTCAAGGCAACGACTCCAAATGCTCGCTTTGGCAATCCTACACCGAGAGTGGCGGAAACACCATCGGGCATGTTGAATGCGATTGGGTTACAAAATCCTGGTCTAGACGTTGTTATGCATAAACTTCTTCCAGAATTAGAGGAGTACAATGAGTTACCCATCATCGCAAATGTCGCTGGTGCTTGCGAAGAAGACTATGTAGAAGTTTGTAGCAAAATCGGCGAAGCGCCAAATGTGAAAGCAATCGAGCTGAATATTTCCTGTCCAAATGTCAAGCATGGCGGTATCGCTTTTGGAACAGATCCTGATGTTGCTTTTCAATTAACACAAGCAGTAAAGAAAGTTGCTTCTGTTCCTGTCTATGTCAAACTATCCCCCAATGTGACAGACATCGTTCCAATCGCTCAGGCAATCGAAGCTGGAGGGGCAGATGGATTTACAATGATCAATACACTACTTGGTATGCGGATTGACCTTAAGACAAGAAAACCGATTTTAGCCAATCAAACAGGTGGACTATCCGGACCAGCAATCAAGCCTGTCGCTATCCGTTTGATTCATCAAGTGGCAAGTATATCCAATCTTCCAATCATTGGGATGGGCGGCGTGCAGACAGTGGACGATGTTCTTGAGATGTTTATGGCTGGAGCAAGCGCTGTAGCTATAGGGACTGCGAATTTCACCGATCCCTATATCTGTCCTAAACTAATCAAAGAGCTCCCAGTGCGAATGAGCGAACTAGGTATTGAGTCACTGGAAAGATTAATCAAAGAAGTGAGAGAGGAACGTGAACGATGAACCAACTAAACCAACGACCAATCATTGCATTAGATTTTTCAACTTGGCAAGAAGTAGAAGACTTTCTTCGTTTTTTCCCAGAAGAAGAAAAATTGTTTGTGAAAATCGGAATGGAATTGTTCTACCAAGAAGGACCTGAAATCGTACGTTATCTAAAAGATGCTGGTCACGATGTGTTTTTAGATCTGAAACTTCACGATATTCCGAATACGGTCGAAAAAGCAATGCGGGGACTGGCAAAGCTTGGTGTTGATGTCACATGTGTTCATGCAGCTGGCGGTATTCGCATGATGGAGGCGGCAATGCGTGGATTAGAAGAAGGAACGCCAGAAGGTGGGAAACGTCCGCTACTTCTAGCTATCACTCAACTTACCTCTACAAGTGAAGAGGAGATGCATGCAGATCAACTAATCGAAGTTCCTTTAGAAAAAAGTGTGATCCATTACGCTAACTGTGCCAAAAAAGCAGGATTAGATGGTGTGGTTTCTTCTGCTTGGGAAGTAGAAGCGATCAAAGAAACGGCGGGAGATGAATTTGTTTGCTTAACTCCAGGGATAAGACCAGAAGGAACAGTCGCAGGAGATCAGACAAGAGTAGTCACACCTTCTCAAGCAAGAGAGATTGGCTCAACTTTCATCGTTGTGGGACGACCAATCACACAAGCAACTGATCCTTATGAAGCATACCGAACGATTCAAACAGAATGGAGTCAACCTAAAATGAATGTAGAACAAAGTATCGCAAAAGATCTATTAGAGATTGAAGCAGTATTTTTAAATCCAAGTGATCCTTTTACTTGGGCAAGTGGAATCAAAAGCCCCATTTACTGTGATAACCGAATCACGATGAGCTATCCAAAAGTCCGAAAAGAGATCGCAAAAGGCTTAGCAAGCAAAATCAAAGAAGCTTTCCCTGAAGTACAAGTAATTGCTGGAACTGCAACGGCAGGAATCCCTCATGCTGCATGGGTAGCGGAAATATTAGACTTGCCAATGGTCTATATTCGAAGTAAGGCGAAAGATCATGGGAAAGGCAATCAAATCGAAGGGCGTATAGTTGAAGGCCAGAAGATGGTTGTGATCGAGGATCTGATTTCTACAGGAGGCAGCGTCTTGGAAGCAGCTGAAGCAGCGAAAAGAGAAGGTGCAGATATCCTTGGTGTTGCAGCTATCTTTACGTATGAGTTGCCAAAAGGAAAAGCAAATTTCGAAAAAGCCGAAATCCCTCTTATGACGTTGACCAATTACTCTGTATTGATCGAAGCAGCTTTAGAAGATCGTTATATCGATGAGCAAGAATTAACTCTGCTAAAAGAATGGAAAAAAGATCCTGAAAATTGGCAGTCTTAAGTACAAAAACACTTAGATAATTGAAAAAATAAAGCTATGTTATTTTGAATATTTCTAAATTACCATTTCTCTACACCGTTATATTTTTAGAGGCTGGGACAGAAGCGTTTAACTCCAAGAAATAAGAAGGAATTCAGGAAAATTGCTTTTCAAATTTTTGTGAATTTCAGCTTATTTTCGAGGAGTTGCTTCTGCTTCCGCCGTTTATACGTGTATAAAGCGTGAGACAAAAGTGTTCTTTACTTTTGTCTCACGCTCATTTTTTTTCATAATCCTGCATGGATGATTTGGATGAGGAAATATATCCATAAGACACATATGCCTTATCTTCAATAGCATTGATTACACAAAGTATGAACGACTTCAACGAGTCAAAAACAGCCCCTCGACTGTGTTTCTATCACACAGTCAAGGGGCTGTTTTTGTTTTATATATGTAGAAAAGCAGTTCAACACTTTTACAAAATCGATTGAACACTTATCAGTAAATGATAAAAGTGTTGGGAAATAGTTGTAACTATTGATTTTACAGGCTTAACAGAAGTTGGCACGATATTTGCTCTATATAAAACTGTCAGCGAGGAGGAAATAAAAATGAATACGATTATTCTAGCTAGTCACGGCGCATTATCTCAAGGTCTAAAACAAACAGCTGAAATGATCTTGGGGCCTGCCACTAATATTTATGCATTATCAGCTTATCGAGATGAAGATGAGCCGATAGAACAACAAATACAAAGTATAGTTTCAAAATTAGGAAAAGAAAATCTATTTATTCTCACAGATATCTTAGGAGGAAGTGTCAATAATGAAATGATAGGACTGTTAAAGAAAGAGCCAGCAATACGCTTGATTACAGGAATGAATCTACCCTTAGTGATTTCAATCGCCACGCAAGTTAACCCAATTGCTGCTGCAGATTTAGAATTGATTATCGAAGAAAGTCGGCAGTCATTGATTGATTGCAATCGATTACTAAAAAAATCAAATGAAGGAGGAGATGATCTATGATCAAGTTCATTCGTATCGATCACCGATTGTTGCATGGACAAGTGGTGTTTTCTTGGAGTAAATCTTTGCAAATCAACCGAATTCTGGTGGTGAATGATGAAGCAGCCAATGATGAATTTAAAAAAATGTCTTTAGAACTATCAAAACCTCAAGGAATCAAACTCAATATATTTACCGTTGAAAATACATTGACAAAAATATCTAAAATAGAAGCATTGAGCGAAAACATCATGATGATCTTTGGAAATACCAAGGATGTTCGTCAGTTTTGCGAAAGTTACTCAAACGTTAAGGAAATCAATTACGGAGGAATCATAAAAAAAGAAGGATCAAAACAATTCAGTAATGCTATCTTCTTGACTGAAAATGAGATAGAAGATGCGAAAGTACTAAAATCAATGGGCATCAAACAGTTCATGCAACAGGTTCCAACCTCAAAAAAAGAGGATTTGAATACAATGTTTTAAAAAGAAAGGAGTTTACGTTATGTTGTTGCAATCGATTGCCTTAGGTCTGGTCGGAATCCTGTGCATCTTGGACTCTAGACTACTAGGGAGGATGAATTTTGAACGGCCTTTAATCGTGAGTACGTTAGTTGGGTTAGTATTAGGTGACTTGGAAAAAGGTTTATTGGTTGGTGCTTCTCTGGAATTGATGTCGCTTGGTCTGGTAAATATCGGAGCAGCAGCGCCACCGGATATGAATATGGCGTCCATTATTGCTACAGCTTTTGCTATTCTATCTGGCTCCAATGCTGAAACTGCTCTGACTATTGCCATTCCAATCTCTGTGTTAGGACAAATGCTTGGAATATTGATGCGGACGGTACTCTCAAATCTGACACATTGGGCAGATAATTTAATCAATGAAGGAAAGTTCAGCAGAGCACGACGGATCCACATAATCTATGGTACGGTCTTATATTCACTGATGTATTTTATCCCTATCTTTTTAGCTGTTTACTTTGGAACAGATTTAGTGAAAAATATCGTGAGCAGTATCCCAGTATGGTTGACAAATGGTCTGACTTTAGCAAGCAAAATTTTACCAGCATATGGTTTTGCTTTGTTGTTACAAACGATGTTGACGAAAAAAATGATCCCGTTTTTATTACTTGGTTTTCTAATCACAGCTTACTCCGGATTAAGCATCACAGGTATCGCAGCTTTTGCTTGCATTGTGGCCTTTGTGATGGCACAAGTCAAATTCAATGGTAAAGATAATAGGACAGCTGTAAGCGAACCTGATCCTTTAGATGATTTATAGAAAGGAGTTTTTTTATGACTAAGAAAGATCAAAATAGTTGGAAGTATTGGCAATTTTTCTGGCGTTCGTGGGCAATACAAGCTTCATGGAATTACGAACGACAAATGAATATGGGGTTTATGTATGGGATCGCACCAATCATTGATAAAATCTATGACAAGCCAGAAGACAAACAAAAGAAAATCGATGCTTATGAGCGGCACATGGCTTACTACAATTGTACGCCGCAAACAAGTTCATTCGTTTTAGGACTAGCAGCATCTATGGAAGAACAATATGCCGAAGATCAAGAGAATTTCAATCCGGAAACCATCAGTGCTTTGAAGACTTCGCTTATGGGCCCATTGTCAGGAATCGGAGACTCTTTCTTCCAAGGAACCATACGTGTTTTAGCCTTTGGCTTTGGAATCAATCTCGCTCAGCAAGGTAGTATCTTAGGCCCTATCTTGGCCATTATCATCTCCTTCATTCCGTCCTTTTTCGTTACATATTATGGCGGAAAAATTGGTTATAATACTGGGAATAAATATTTAGCGAAACTGTATCAAGAAGGGCTGATGGATAAAGTGATGTATGTTTGTACGATTATCGGTTTGATGGTCATTGGAGCTATGATTGCTAGCATGATTGGAATCACCACGCCGCTAAGATTCGGCAAGGCGTTTGTTTTACAGGATGTTTTAGATAATATCATGCCCCAGTTGATTCCTTTAGGGCTGACATTTTTTATGTATTGGTTGTTGCAAAAGAAAGTTCGGACCGGTTTGATGCTCACTATTTGTATCGCTGGTGGTGTTTTACTAAGTTTATGCGGGATTTTTAATTAAGGGACCAACCTAATTTAGGTTAAAAATAAATAGTATGAGGAGGAATTCAAACATGAATTCAACATTAAGTCCAAAAGATATCGTCAAAGAAATCATCGCGAACAAAGAGGTGGAGTCCATCGTATTTGTCGGCTGTGGTGCATCGAAAGCAGATCTATATCCAGCAAAATATTTTTTAGAACAAAACGCAAACAAATTACGTATCAGCCACTTTACGGCAAATGAATTCAATTATGCGACACCTCGCTCGATCAACGATCATACTGTAGTTATTTCAGCTTCATTGGGAGGTACGACTCCTGAAACTGTTCAAGCTAACGCAGTAGCGAAAGAACAAGGTGCCACAGTTATTAGTTTAACACATAGCGTAGATTCTCCGTTAACGAAAGACGCAGACTATGTGATTTATCATCGTTTCACAGAAGATTACGCAGCAAAACTAGAAAAAACAGGTTACTGCTTAGAACTTGCAGTTGAACTACTAAATCAGATCGAAGGGTATAAAGACTACGATAAGATGATGGATGGTTTCGACAAAATTTATGATTTGTCGCAAGAAAGTGCAAAGGGAGCACGTCTACAAGCAAAAAAATTCGCCGAACGTTTCAAAAATGAAAAGGTGATATATGTTATGAGTTCAGGAGCGACTCATGAAGTTGCGTATTCCACTTCTATTTGTTTAATGATGGAGATGCAATGGATTCACTCTGGTACTTTCCATTCTGGTGAATTTTTCCATGGCCCATTTGAAATCACGGACAAAGACGTACCATTTATCTTATTGATGAATGATGGTCGTACGCGTCAAATGGATGCCCGAGCACTGACCTTTTTGAATCGTTTTGATGCAAAAATAGAAATCGTAGATGCACTGGATTGGGGACTGTCTGCCCACATTGCGAAAGAGGTTCTTGATTACTTCAATCCATTCGTCATCACAGCAGTATTCCGCGTCTATGCAGAAGAATTAGCTGAAGTACGCCAACATCCGCTGACAAAGCGTCGTTATATGTGGAAATTAGAGTATTAAACTAGAGCTGAGGCCAAGTGCCTCGGCTTTTCTTCCCATGCATTGAAAAGGGTTTCTTATTCTCGTACAATTGATTGAGCAAGAGTAAATTGGGTGGTGTTGATCATGAACAAAAAAGTAGAAAAATATTTAAAAGAGCTGACAAAAAATTACAGTGAGCATCATGCAGAAGATTTTTCAGCTTTATCAATTAGCGAAAATGTCGGTTTGAATCGAAGTACAACAAGCTTCTACTTAAATCAAGGAATGAAAGAAGGAATATTGGTCAAGGTCAAGAGTTACCCCGTCTCTTTTTTACATGTTGAAACTTTAGCTGAACTTGGCATTTTCCACAGAGAATCTGAATATGAAACTTGGGAAGACTTATTTGCAGCAGAAAAAGCCAATGCATTAGAAACGGTGATTGGAGCAAATGGCAGCTTAAGAGAAGTAGTTGATCAAATAAAGACAGCAGTACTTTATCCTGGGAATGGGTTGCCTATTCTTTTATCAGGCAATAGCGGTTCAGGGAAAACATTTTTAGCAGAAAAAATCTATGAATATGCTGTAGCAGAAAAGGTCATCCCAAAAGATGCTCCGTTTATCTCTTATAATTGTGCCCAATATTTCAACAATCCTGAACTCTTGTCTTCTGCTTTGTTTGGACATGTCAAAGGAGCATTTACTGGAGCGGAAAAAGAACATATTGGATTGATAGAAAAAGCTGATAATGGCGTATTATTTTTGGATGAGGTACACCGCTTAAGTGATGAAGGGCAAGAAAAGCTTTTTACATTTATGGATACAGGAGAAATTTCACCGATGGGGGACAATGCAATCAGACATAAAGCAAACGTCCGTATGATATTTGCAACAACTGAGAATGTCTATCAAACATTTTTGCCGACATTTATTCGCCGTTTGCCAGTGATTGTCATGTTACCGAATTATGAACGTCGTCCGCAATCAGAGCGTATGCAACTGATAGACGCATTTTTTATTAATGAAGCGAATATTTTGTCAAAACGCATCGATGTAAGTTATCAACTAGTGGACTTTTTGCTTAATAGTGACCTAGAAGGCAATGTAGGGAAGATAAAGAACATCGTGAAATATGTCTGCGGTAGTGCGTACGCCAAAAATCAAAATAGTCTGTCTATTCGAGTTCGTTTGAAGGATCTTCCAACTGAAAATACCATGCAGCTAAAAGAGCAGCTGAAAAAAACGATTAAAGCTTTACCAGACCGCCAATATTTGCCGCATACAGCTAATCAAGTCTTTTTAGAATCTTCAGAAGTCAGGCAAATCAGGCAGTTATTTGAAAAAATAGTGCAAATGTATCAAAAAGTTGAAAAGCAAGAATTAATGATCAAAGATTTTATTGATCATACGGTAAATCGAATCAATCATTTGATGGACGAGTTTATTTTTAAAGATAGTTATTCGAAAGAAGAATCATTTTATTCTGTACTAACCTATCAGATACGAGAAACTTTTGATTGGATGCATGAAAACTACGGATTGGAACAAGATGGTAATCGTGTGATTGCCCTGGCACAGTATCTCTACCATAAAAACAACACAGATATGATTGCAGAAAACCATGAATGGCAAAGTGTCAAAGACAAGTTGTTAGAATTGGTTTCGAGTTCCATAGATACTTCTTATTGGTATGCTAAAAAAGTACTAGGACATATTTCTCGACAATTAGATCAAGATTTTAAAGAGGAAGATTTGATTTTTATTTCCTTTTATTTTCATGGGCTGCAGATCACGCTAGGAGAAAAGAAAATCAAGAGTATCATTTTAGCTCATGGTTATTCTACTGCTAGCAGTATGGCGAACGTAGGCAATCGGATGCTGAAGCAGAATATCTTTCAAGCTTATGATATGCCAATCAATATCACGTTAGCTAAAGTAGAAGAACAAGTCATTCGCTTTATCAATGATCATCAAACGGACGCCGGGTTGATTTTATTAGTAGATATGGGGTCGTTGAACGAAATCGGAAAAAAGCTAGCAGATAAAATACGTGGTCCACTGCTGA
Organism: Enterococcus sp. 2STP; assembly: GCF_032465635.1. NCBI lineage: Bacteria > Bacillati > Bacillota > Bacilli > Lactobacillales > Enterococcaceae > Enterococcus > Enterococcus sp. 2STP. Next base: position 174,952 of record NZ_JAWDJH010000018.1, on the reverse strand, counting down.
TTATCGATTATGTCTCTACGCCTCTTGTATTGGAGATTGGGCAGTTGATTCAAAGACAAATGTCTATCGCAGAAATCAGCCAAAAAATCGATATAGAAAACAAAGTAAAGAAACAACTAATACTACCAAAAAAAGAAAAAACACAGGCAATCTTAACTTGCTGTTACACCGGAATAGGTTCAGCTACTCAAATACAAGAGATTTTGGAATCTTGTTTAGAAAATCATTGCAAAGAATTGACGATTATTCCGTATGATTACAAAAAATTGCAAAAAAATAAAATGTATGAGGATCCTTTCCAGATATATGAAGTATTGATGATTGTAGGAACAGAAGATCCCAAAATCGAACAGGTTCCTTATATTGGTCTCGATCATTTAATTAACGGTGAAGATGTTGAGAAGTTCATTTCAATTCTACAAGATTATTTTGACATACGTGATAAAGATTTAAAAGAACAGCTGATGTTCAGTTTTTCAATTAATAAAATCATCGAGAATTTAACGATTTTGGACGCAACCAAACTGTTGCGTTTAGTGCAAAGTGCTGTATCCGTAGCTGAGGAAACCTTAGAGATCACTCTATCTAATAGTAAGTTGTTTTTACTATACCTACATTGCTGCTGTATGATTGAACGAATTTTAAGGAAAGAAAGTGTGGATGAACAAGAAGATATAGAGGAATATACGACTCAAGCAGGGGCAGAAATGGAACAGATTCATCGTGCCTTTTTCGAGATAGAGAGTGAGTATACTATCAAGATTTCCACGTTGGAGTTACGACTGATTCATGAAATTATTTATGGATAGGAGGAAGGTTTGTGAATTTAGGCATGATTTTTGATATGGATGGTGTCTTAATTGACTCAGAAAACTTTTATTTTGATCGACGTATGCAATTTTTCAAAGAAAAAAACATCCTACCAGGTTCGACGAATAAGTTGGATTTCGTTGGACTGACAGAAAATGGGATTTGGGAAGTATTGGTCTCAGAAAAAGACCAACGAGCTAATCTTAAAAAAGAATACCTTGCGTACCGGGAAAAACATCCTATTGACTTTAAAACAGCACTGCGAAAGGGTGCGGAAGACATCTTGGATTATTTAAAAAAGAAAAGTATCAAAATTGCTCTTGCTTCTTCTTCTCCGCAAAGAGAAATCGACAAAATGCTGACACAGAATGCTTTAGCACCATACTTCGATTTTGTCATTTCAGGGGAAAAGCTATCTAAAAGCAAACCACATCCAGAAATTTATCAAATCGCAGTAAATGCATTGGATGGTAGACATTGCATCGCAGTAGAAGATTCTCCTGTTGGTATTGCATCAGCAAAAGCAGCTAATTTATATACGATTGCATTAAAGCAAGATCTGCCCCTTGATCAGGCACAAGCAGATATCGTGATTGATTATTTGAATGATATCATCCAAATAATCGAAACTTACGATATAGATTGATTCAACTCTCTGAAAAAGCTTTAAATGCTCCGAAATTTCGTGAAATTTTTGAACAAGAATCTTAAGCATATAATTAATTGATTGTGAGAAAAAATGGCTATCAATCGATATAAAAACAATCCAAAAACTGATTGCGGGAAGCATCTTTTCATCAGGTATGAAAAGAAATTTCTATCGTAATCAGTTTTTGATTTTTGCAAAATTTATTTTGCTAAGACTGGTTAGCAGAGAGAAGAGAATAATCTCTTCTCTGCACTCTATTCTATCGAGATTTTCTCTATTTTTTGGTAAGCGAGCTGTTGCGAAAATGGAAAAGAGCGGAAATGTTGCGAATGTCAGTTATTTAATGATATGATATTCGGAAAAAGAAATCTCAAAGGGAGGTAACTTTTATGGGATTGAATGAATTTATTTTAGGATTGAACAATTTAGAGACGATCACAAGGGCACCTGGTTTTTTTAAATATACGGAGCATACAGTTGCAGCACATTCGTATCGTGTCGCGTCCATTGCGCAAGTTCTGGGAGATATTGAAGAAGCAAATGGGCAGCCAATCGATTGGAAACTGCTCTATGAAAAATCACTGAATCATGACTACACAGAACGTTTTATTGGTGATATCAAAACACCAGTGAAATATGCAAGCAAAGAATTAAGAGGGATGCTGCAAACAGTTGAAGAAAAGATGACGGACGAATTCATCAACCAAGAGATTCCAGCTGAGTTCCAAGAAGTTTATCGCCGTCGGTTGTTCGAAGGAAAAGATGAAACCGTAGAAGGAGAACTATTAGCCATTTCAGATAAGGTTGACCTTCTTTATGAGTCTTTTGATGAAATCATCAAAAATAATCCAGAAAAAGTTTACAAGGAGATGTTCATTGAGGCAGTGACTACTATCAAAAGCTTTGAACATCGGCCTTCTGTTCAGTATTTCTTTAAAGAAATATTTCCGGAACTATTGAACCAGGAATTTTATGGAAAAGAGGCGTTTTTAGAAACCGTCTCAACGATTGTAAAGAAAGAAGAAAAATAAAAACGATATGAGATGCAGGGGGAAGTATAGTTGAAAAAGAATATGGATGTCGAATGGGGCTATTCTGGAGACAGAGGTCCGGAAAATTGGGCGAATTTATGTGATTGGTTTGCGAGAGGTGCAGAATTTCCGTTGCAGTCACCTATTCATTTAACAAAAGGTGAAGAAATAAAAATGAAAGGAGATACACTTTCGTTTCATTATCAAAAGCAACGCTTTACTGACAAGGAATTCAAAAATACGATTCATTTAGTACCTTTTGATCAACTCAGTTATGTAGAGTTCAAGAAAGAACGCTATTATTTGACAGATATTCATTTCCACTTACCATCTGAACATATCATCGACGGGAACCAGGAAGATATTGAATTTCATTTTGTTCATATGAACAGCAAAAAAGAGAATCTTGTCGTGGGAGTCATGTATCAGTTAATGGAACAGGAAGGTTGGTTTTATGATCAAGAAAACGGAGAGAGATGGAATTTAGAAAAACATGAACACTGGGTAAATCCGGATGTCTTCTTTCCAGAGAAAAAAAGCCATTTTCATTATGTAGGTTCATTGACAACTCCACCTACCAGCGGGCCAATCCAATGGTTTGTGATGGATCATGTAGGAAAATTGAACCAAGAGTTTCTTCTACCCTTCAAAGGGCAGTATGCACAGCCGAACAACCGACCAATTCAACCCTTGAATGGAAGAGAAATTTATTATTTCGAGGAGTTTGAGGAATGAATATTCAACAAATGAAATATGTGGTCGCTGTGGCAAACAATGGTAGTTTCAGAGAAGCAGCAAAGAAAATGTTTGTTTCGCAGCCAAGTCTTTCAGCTGGTATCAAAGAATTAGAGACTGAGTTAGGAATTACGCTGTTTACTCGAACGAATCGAGGTGCATATTTAACAGAAGAAGGACAAGACTTCTTAAATCGTGCCGAAAAAATCTTGGTTCAGCTTGATACATTAGAAAGTCACTATCTAACGAGTGAAAAGAGAGACAATTTTTCAATCGCTGCCCAGCATTATGATTTCTTAGGTCCTTTGACCGCACAGCTACTCGAGGAATTCAAAGATGAAATCAAACAATTTCGGATCATGGAGACGACGACGGCGAGAGTGATCGAAGAAGTCAAAGAGCAGCATAGTGAAATCGGCATTATTTATATGAACGAGCATAATCAAGCTGGTATCAGAAGATATTTGCAACAAGGAGAACTAAGTGGTCGCAGCATTGGAAAATTTAAAACACACATTTTTTTAAGGCATGGACATCCGCTAGCTACACACGCAGAGATCACAAAAGGAGAATTGTTATCTTATCCTCAAGTTCGTTTTACACAGGATGGAAATAATTTTCCGTATTTTTATGAAGACCTTATCGAGATTCCTGATCAAGAAACAGTGATCTATACCAGTGATCGAGGGACTTTGATGAATATCGTTCTTGAAACTGATGCGTACGCTTCAGGGTCTGGTATTGTGATTGGAGGAATTCGTGAGCACTTGCGGTTAATCCCTTTAGCAGAAGGCGAACTAAATGAATTTTATATCATTTATTCGGCAAAGCGCCCACTCAGTGAAATCGCTCAAAGATTTATCAAAGAGCTTACTCGGTTACTGGACCAACAGAATTAAGAAAAGTAGACGGAACATCTGACTGATATTAAGTAGAAAGAACAGCCAAACAAAACAGTTTATTCGAAATAAGGGGTTGTGACACGAATTTTGTCACAACCCCTCTTTTTATAGAAAGCAATCTATAACTGATTGCTTTTATGAAAAGGTACGAAAATATGATTCTAAGAAAATACATTCATTACCCGTTTTGTTTCATAGCTGTAATTTTCTCTTCTTCTGGTGTCACGATGACTGTTTTCTGATTTTCATAAATGACGTAACCAGGTTTGGCACCATTTGGCTTGCGGATATGCTTCACTTGTACAAGATCAACTGGTACTTGGGCAGAGTATCGGTATTTTGAAAAATAGGCAGCTAACTCGGCAGCTTCGGTAATTGTTTCATCTGAAGGCTGATCACTTTTGATGATGACGTGCGAACCAGGGATATTCTTTGCATGGAGCCAATAATCGGTTTTCTTAGCTGTTTTCATTGTCAGCTGGTCATTTTGAAGATTGTTTTTACCAACAAGAATGAGCGTTCCGTCAGAAGAAAAGTATTGATCAGGCTGAGATGGTTTCTTTTTCTTTTGTTTTTTCTGTGTCTTCTTTTTTAAATAGCCCTCAGCAGTCAATTCTTCTTTGATTGCTTCGATATCCATCGGACCGGCAATTTCCAGTTGAGATAAGACAGATTCAAGATATTGGATTTCATCTTTGGCTTCTTGGATTTGTTCGCCGATCAACTTAACGGCGTTCTTCAGCTTTTGGTATCGATGGAAATATTTCTGTGCATTTTGATTTGGCGTCAGCGCCGGATCTAATGCTATTTTGATTGGCCGATCTTCTTCATAATAATTAGGTAAAACAACTTCTTTTGCGCCACGTGGTACTTGTGTCAGAAAGGTAGTAAGTAGTTCGCCATCTCTACGGTAATTCTCAGCGTTTTCGGATTCTTTGAGTGTTTGTTCACGTTTTTTCAATTTATTTTTATTTCGTTTTAGTTCATTTTCGATTTTTCGGATCAGTTCTCCGCCTTGTTGTTTTGCCCGATCTTTCTCCGCTTTTTCGTGATAATAGCTATCTAATAATTGACTGAGTGTTGGATAAGTTGTCACAGCAGATGCTTGTTCGGAAAATACCTGATAAACAATCGGCGTAAAGAAATCTTTATTTGTCGTTTCGTAAAAAGTAGGAATAGGGTGATTGATGATCGATGAGAAAAATTCTTCCCAAACAACCATTTTTTCATTAGGACGTTCAAGCAATCTCTTGGTCAGCTCTTGAGCAGTATCGAAACCGATTCCCTGAAACTGATGTTGGATTGCTTTTGGTTCTAGTTCAGTTTGGGAAAGTCGCTGAAAGATTTTTTCTTTATCGGAGCTAAATGGATTCAAGACCTCTTGTTTTGGCGGAGCAATGTATTCTACGCCGGGAAGCAAAGAACGATAAGTGTTTTGTGAGCTTCCGATGTGTTTGATCGCGTCCAATATTTTCCCAGTTTCTTGATTAACTAAGACGATCGTGCTATGACGTCCCATTAATTCAACGATCAATATGATATTCTGTAGATCGCCCAACTCGTTGCGCTTAGCAAAGTGAAAATGGATCACTCGATCGTTTTCGATTTGTTCGATGTTTTCTAAAATAGCACCATCCAAATACTTTCGAAGCATCATCACGAAGTTAGGTGGATTATCAGGATTCTGATAATCGATTTGGGTAATCTGTACACGAGCATAACTAGGGTGCGCAGATAATAATAATCGATGGTTTTTGCCGCGTGAACGAATCACCAGCACGATTTCATTTTCATAAGGCTGATGGATTTTCGAGATCCGGCCAGATAGTAACGTTTCACGCAATTCGTTGACCATCGCATGGGTAAATACACCATCAAAGGACATGGTTCATTCCTCATTTCTTTTCATAAGTATATTCATTATAACGAAAAAAAGAAGAAAAACCAATTTGACCGAATAGTAAAGCAAAAGTCTAGAAAAACTTGGACCAATTACATAAAAAACAGTGTTTCTATCGTTGAAATCCAAATTTTTAGGTATAATAAAAAATAGGAGAAAAAGTAGAAAAGAAGGTGTTTGTTATTTGGGAAGCAGTTAAATCGAGAGTACAAGAAATGAATGATCATTTCTCAGTGTCATTCGCAGAAAATCCAAGTAAGTATTTTCGACGTCTTGTGTTTCTGCTCATCTTATCATTGCTGCTAACAATTGCGATGTTTTTGTTGCCGGAAAAAATCCGAGAAGAGCAAGTAAATAGTCTCGTTTATTCATCCATACCAACCAGTAAATTAAAACCTTTTGCTTACAGCCAAGCGGATCAGAAAATCAAACAAAGCCGAGCGATATCGGTGATGTTCAGCAAACCGAACGGGAAAACCTATCAGGATGTGCTGGATGTCTTTAATGATCTTGAGCTTATGGAAGAATTGAATCGACCGATCTTTTATTATCCGATCGTTTATGATGTACATGAACTGGAACAAAAATATAACATACGAACGGATGAAGTGACATTTATTTTCTTTGATGGAGGAAAAGAAGCAAATCGGATAACTGCGGGTAAGGGAGGAATAACTGATTTTGATAAGGAGTTGATCCCTGAGCTGAATCGACTACCGTTAGCCAATATCAAACAATTAGAAGAAGAAATGGATAGAACAGGAACAGCTTCCCCAAATGCCGAGACTGCTAATTGAGTCGTTAGCGTGATGAAATGGTGGCTCTATATAGTGCTATTTTTAATTATCAGAACAAGTGATGTTTGATCTTCAAAATAACAAATGAAAAAAAATGAAAAATATAGTTGACGAAATTCAAAAATTCGATTAGACTTAAATCAATTCTTAAGGAAAGGGTGACCTGTAATGAACTTATCAAAACGTATTTCAGCAGAGAACAAAAAAAATTGGCGCAGCTGGCGTAGATAAGTTGTATTAATGGTGAAACTTTCCCATAGATACAACTTTTTAGAGTGCATTTCTAAAGCTTGTATCTATGCTAGACATGAACGTTGACTGCCGCATAGATCCTATCTATGCGGTTTTTTGTGTAAAGACAATGACCGTTTTGGCCATTGTCTTTTTTTGTAGACTGGATACTTGCCTGATTATAATAAATAAAAAGATTGACTTTGCAGGAGGAAAAAAATGAAAAACAAACGTTTAATAACAGTTGTAGTAATTATTTTAGTTTATTTAGCAGGTGCATTTATTTATGGAAAAGCCTCAGGCGAAAAAGAAAGTACTTCGACGAACCAGACAAAGAAAACAACAGTTGTCGGGGTATTGCAATATGTGAGCCATCCGGCATTAGATGAGATTTATCGAGGGATCAAAGATGGCCTGAAAGAAGAAGGATTAAAAGAAGGAGAAAATCTTGAAATCAAATTTCAAAATGGACAAGCCGATCAGAGCAAGCTAGCCACAATGAGTCAACAACTAGTACAATCCGATCCTGATGTTTTGATCGGAATCGCAACGCCTGCTGCTCAATCATTAGCAAACACGACTTCGTCCATCCCCGTTGTATTAGGTGCTGTAACGGATCCTGTGGGGGCTGGATTAGTTGGTTCTTTAGAGAAGCCTGGTGGAAATGTGACAGGTGTTTCTGATCAGCCGCCTGTTGCTTCACAAATCAAGCTTGCTTCTGATTTGCTGCCAAATGCAAAAAAAGCCGGAATCTTGTATGCTTCTTCGGAAGATAATTCAAAGTACCAAGTAGCACAAGCGGAAGAAGCTGCAAAAAAAGAAGGGTTAGAAGCAGTAAAATATGCGGTGCCTTCCACTAACGAGATTGCACAAACGGTTCAAGTGATGAGCCGACAAGTCGATTTTATCTATGTTCCATTAGACAATACGATTGCCAATGCTATGCAGACAGTGGTGAAAGAAGCGAATAAAGCAAATATCCCCGTCATTCCTTCTGTTGATACAATGGTAGAACAAGGCGGACTAGCAACAATCGGGATCAATCAATATCAATTAGGGCTTCAAAGCGGTAAGATGGCGGCAGAACTTGCGAGCGGAAAAGAAAAACCGGAAACGACGCCTGTTTATACGTTTGATCAAGGGGATACAGTGATCAATCAATCTCAGGCTAATCGCTTAGGAATCACGATTCCCCAATCGATGAAAGAAAAAGCCAAAATCATTACAGATGACTCGCAACAAGAAACATCTAAGGAGGATGACAAATGATCGTATCAGCTATTTCACAAGGCATGCTTTGGGCAATATTAGGATTAGGGATTTTCATGACCTATCGGATCTTAGATTTTCCTGATATGACGACAGAAGGGTCCTTCCCATTAGGTGCTGCTGTCTGTGTGACAGCTATTACTCATGGGGTAGCGCCGATTTTAGCTACGTTATTGGGCGTAGGCGCTGGTATGGTAGCAGGACTCATTACAGGGTTACTTTATACAAAAGGAAAGATACCGGTTATTCTAGCAGGGATTTTAGTGATGTCAGGATTGAACTCAGTTATTTTGTTTGTGATGCGAACACCAAATCTTTCTTTATTGAATCATCCGATTCTACAAGACAGCTTCCATCGCTTTGGGTTACCGGATTACTTTGACACAGTCCTTCTTGGCTTCATCTCTTTGGGCATCTTGATTGCTGTACTGCTATTCTTCTTCAATACAGATTTAGGTCAAGGCTATATTGCGACAGGAGACAACGAAACGATGGCTCGGTCGTTAGGGATAAAAACCGATCGTATGAAAATTTTAGGTTTGACTTTGTCTAACGGTGTCATTGCGTTATCCGGTGCGCTGATTGCCCAGAATGACGGATATGCAGATGTAAATAAAGGGATTGGCGTGATCGTCATCGGTCTTGCTTCCATCATCATCGGTGAAGTGATTTTCCAAGAATTGACGCTAGCAGAAAGATTGATTGCTATTGTTGTCGGCAGTATCATTTATCAGCTATTGATCTTAGTAGTAATCAAACTAGGGTTTGACACGACTTATCTGAAGTTGTTCTCCGCTATCATCTTAGCTATTTGTCTGATGATCCCGCAATTGAAGAAAGCACTGAACTTAAAAACGGGTTTTGAGAAGGAGGCCTAGTAATGACAGATATATTGACAATCAAAAACGGCAGAAAAGTCGTAAACAATGGAATGAATGAAGAGAAAGTGCTATTGGATGAAATCAACCTTACAATCAGAGAAGGGGACTTCATCACTGTCCTTGGAGGGAATGGTGCTGGAAAAAGCACATTGTTCAATACGATTGCTGGTACGCTTCAACTCAGTCAAGGATCGATCTCTTTTAAAGATCAGCTGATCACAAAAGATTCAGAAGAAAAAAGAGCACGATTTCTTTCTCGGGTTTTCCAAGACCCTAAGATGGGAACGGCACCCCGGATGACTGTAGCAGAAAATCTGCTGCTTGCACAAAAAAGAGGACAAAAGCGGAAATTCCGTTTACGTAACTTGAAAAATCAAAAAGAAGATTTTTTCAGACTATGTCAAGAAGTCGGTAATGGCCTAGAACAACATTTGGATACTCCAGCAGGGGAATTATCTGGCGGTCAACGGCAAGCATTAAGTTTGCTGATGGCGACGATCACGGCTCCTGAACTACTGTTATTAGATGAACATACTGCCGCTTTAGATCCTAAAACAGCTAAAGCATTAATGCAGTTAACAAATCAGCGGATCAATGAACAAAAATTGACTTGTCTCATGATCACGCATCGAATGGAAGACGCCTTGAAATACGGAAATCGTCTGATCGTACTCCAAAAAGGAAAAATCGTTCAGGATCTTTCTGAAAAAGAAAAGCAACATTTGACAATGAGCGACCTTTTGCAGTTCTTTGAAGAAGTAGTGGATTGATTTCGACAGAAAAATCCCTTTCAGTAGAAGAACTTGAAAACTCATTGACATCTTCCTTTGATTCATCCTATACTTAAAACAATAAGCAATTGAACATATTTGGGTGTTTTGTAGGATCACGTAGTCAATGATTTTAACAATTAAATAGAATATTCTTTGCTCTGACAAGTAAACGATGAGAAAAGAATTTGCTACTTTCCACCTAGACGTTTCGTACTTTTTCGTATCAAACGCTAAGTGGCTTTTTTTATTGAAGCAAGAACAAAGGAGGAATAAGATGATTTCTGGAAAAACCAAATTAGCTGGGCTCTTTGCTGATCCGGCTTCTCACAGTTTATCTCCATTGATGCACAATACTGCTTTTGAAGCAAACAACATCGATGCGGTATATTTAGCTTTCAAAGTAAACCCAATGAATTTAAAGCAAGCAGTCGAAAGTATTCGAACTTTTGATATGTTAGGTGTAAACCTTTCGATGCCGAATAAAACAGCGGTTATTCCTTATCTGGATGAGGTAAGCCAGGAAGCACAATTGATCGGAGCAGTGAATACGATCGTGCACGAAAAGGGTCGTTTGATTGGCTATAATACCGATGGTGCGGGCTTCATGCAATCTGTGCAAGTAGCTGGGATTTCGGCCAAAAAGAAAAAAATGACTCTACTGGGCGCTGGAGGTGCAGCAAAGGCAGTCACTGTTCAAGCGGCGTTAGACGGCGCTAAGGAAATCGTAGTTTATAAACGAAACAACCAAACATTCGCTCAAGTAAAAGAAACATTCGAACAACTCAGCTATCGAACTTCTTGTAAGGTAAAAGTTCGTGACTTTGCCGATACGGATCAATTAAGAAAAGACTTGAAAGAAAGCTGCCTTCTAGTGAATGCAACAGATATCGGGATGGGCAAGAAAATCGATCAGTCACCGCTCTTAGATATAAACATGATGCATGAGAATCTAGCGGTTTTTGATTTGATTTATGCACCTAGAGAAACACGTTTATTAAAAGAAGCAAAAAAAGTAGGAGCAAAAGGATACAATGGACTTGGCATGTTGATCTACCAAGGAGCAATCGCGTTTGAATTATGGACAAAGGAAAAGATGCCGATCCATGTGATTGAAAAGCTGTTTGATTAAAAAAGGATAATAGATAAAGATTTTTTATTCTCGCATAAACGGTCTCAAGAAAAGTAATTCTTTATGTATCGAAGCATTTATTTCGTTATTTTTTATTAAATTATCAAAAAATGATAGGCTTTTGTCGATTGGTTATCGTATCCTTTATTTATCAGTAAGAAACGAGGAGGAACCACAATGAGTCGGATGGATCGCTATAAGGACATCCATAAGAAGGCGAAACCTCTGAAGCGGGATACGGGGAGTATTTTTGCTAGAAGAGAACGAAAACGAACGCGTATGGAAAATGAGGAAGATGCTACCCGTATTTATGAAAGAGAGCAGCATTCATTTGAACATTTGAACCAACACGAACAACAGATATATAGAGATGCACCAAGAGCAGAAGAACAACAAAAAAATAAAAAATTTTTCAATCGGCAAAAGAAGAACAAACCGTTGAAACCTCGAAGAAAGCGATCGTGGAAAAAAATCATTCTATCGATTTTGCTTGTTTTGATCCTTTATTCAGGTATCTCATTTTTTATTGGTAAATATGTAGCTGAACATGACACAAGCTTAGAGGCAGCGACTTCAGAAACCTTTCATGGGCAAAAAGCGACGAATGGTGCGCATAATATTTTGATCCTTGGAAGTGATACACGCGGAGAAGATGCCGGGCGAGCCGATACGATCATGGTCTTACAGTTGGATGGCCCTTCCCATAAGCCGAAACTGATTTCTTTTATGCGTGATAGCTTCGTTACGATCCCAGGGGTAGGACAAAATAAGATCAATTCAGCTTATGCATACGGAGGAGCCGATCTAGTGCGTCAGACTTTAGTAGAAAATTTTGGAATCAATTGTCAATACTATGCGAAAGTCGATTTCAAATCGTTTGAAAAAGTGATCGATGCCTTATTCATGAACGGAGTGAAGATCGATGCAGAAAAAGATCTGAATCTGGATGGTGTAGATATTAAAAAAGGGGTCCAGAAGATGGATGGACATGTTCTTTTGCAATATGCACGTTTCCGAATGGATGAAGAAGGAGACTTTGGCCGTGTCAGACGCCAACAGCAAGTAATGAACGCTATTTTCAGCCAATTGAAGAATCCATTGAATCTGATCCGTGCACCTTATGCAGCTGGTAAAGCTTTAGGGTATACATCCACAGATGTCACTGCTTGGTTCTTGACGAAAAACCTCTTTTCGATTGCACGAGGAGCTGGCGGCATTGATCGGTTAAGTGTGCCAGTAGACGGTTCGTGGAATTATGGGCAAAGTGATTATGCTGGCAGTATTCTTGAAATTGATAATCAAATGAATCAAGCTGCTATTACAGATTTTTTGAATAAATGATCATAAAAAAGATCAAGAAGACAAGGCTTTTGTCATGAATCAATCAAACGATTCACTCGTAAAAAACGCTTTCTTATGGTAGATTATAACCAAGAAAGGAGCTGTTTTCATTGGATATCTATCTGAACTTCAAAAATGAGTCTCGTGAAGCCATCGCATTTTATGAAAAAGTTTTTGAGACTGAAGCATCAGGTATCACCACATACGGTGAAATGCCTGGAATAGAACAAATGAACTTGCCAGAAGAAGCAAAAAATCTAATCACGAATGCACGGTTGAACATTTATGATACATTAGTTATGTTTGCAGATACGCCAGAAGGAATCGGTCCTGAATTGATTGTTGGAAATAATGTTTCTTTAGTCATCCAAACAAGAAATGAAGAAGAAACGAAGCGTCTATTTGAAAGCTTAGCTGAGGGTGGTAAGATTGAGATGCCGCTGGATACTGTTCCGTGGGCTCAATTGTATGGGATGGTAACTGATCGATTTGGCATCAACTGGCAGATTAACCAAGAGTGACAGCTAAAGATGAATATTTTCTAGAAACATCAAGCAGTAAACGGAACATCGTTTGTTTGCTTGATGTTTTTTGTGCCTGTTTCGACTATACGGTATCTTTTTTTTATTGCCAGATGCGAAAATATGTTCCATAATAGAGAAGTCCGCAAAAAATCAAGTAACGGAGGTCAGAAGATGAAGACGGTGATACTAGCTGAAAAACCTTCACAAGCAAAAGCCTATGCCGAAACCTTCCAACAGCGAAAGCGGCATGAAGGGTATTATGAAATCAGCGATCCATTGTTTGCTGGTGAAGTAACCATCACTTATGGTTTTGGACATTTGGTAGATATGGTTGCTCCAGGAGCTTATGAAGAGCGTTGGGCAAAATGGTCGTTAGAAAATTTGCCTATTTTCCCAGAAACCTTCCGTTACGAAGTTCCAAGGGACAAACGTGCGCAATTTTCGATCGTAAAGCGAGAGTTACAGTCAGCCGATACCATTATTATTGCAACAGATGGTGATCGAGAAGGTGAAGCCATCGCGTGGTCGATTATTCGACAAGCAAACGCATTTTCTAAGGAAAAGAACTATTTACGTTTATGGATCAATTCTCTTGAAAAAGAAGCAATATATGAAGGTTTTAAGAATCTCCAACCTGGAAAGAACTATTTTCCAAAATATAAAGAAGCGCAAGCAAGGCAGAATGCTGATTGGCTGATTGGAATGAACGGAAGCCCATTATATAGCTTACTGCTTCAACGAAAAGGGATTGATGGTAGTTTTTCTCTTGGTCGTGTACAAACGCCGACACTCTACATGATTTATCAGCTGCAAGAAGAAATCAAACACTTCAAAAAAGAAACGTACTTTGAAGGAGAAGGTTTAATTACGACAAACAAAGGACAGTTTTCAGGAAAAATCGTACCAAAAAAAGCATTTAAAACACAAGAAGAGTTAACGAAGGAAATAGAGAAATTCGGAGCACATTTAGGTAAGCAAAACGGAAGGATTCTTGAAGTTACGAAAAAGGAAAAGAGGTTGCATAGCCCACGTTTATTTTCGCTATCTAGTTTGCAGACAAAGATGAATCAGCTAATGAAAGCAAGTGCTAAAGCCACACTTGATGCTGCTCAAGGATTGTATGAAAGCAAATTTCTAAGCTATCCAAGAACGGATTCCTTTTACATCACAGAAAATGAGCATCAGTATCTGGTTAAACATCTGCAAAACTATAAAAAGTTTTTAGGAATAGAAGAAGTACAGACAACTGAGATCAGAGCAAAGAAACGGTATGTCGATGCGAAAAAAGTTCAAGAACATCACGCAATCATTCCGACAAAGACGATTCCGACTCCTGCACGCTTTGCGAAGCTATCTAAATTACAGCAAGCAATCTATTTGCAAGTCTTACGTACCACTGTGGCTATGTTTGCCGCAGATTATATTTATGAAGAGACGACTGTAATGACCGGTGTACAGCAATTAAAGCTAAAAAGTATCGGAAAGATCCCATTACAACAAGGGTGGCAGGAAATCTTGCGCATCAAGTCAAAAAAGAAAGAAGCTCAGACTCTTCCTCCTATCGTAGAAAATGAAGAAGCAGAAGTAGAGCTGAAAAGTATGGAGAAAGAAACACAACCTCCGAAACCCTATACCGAAGGAACCTTAATCACAGCAATGAAAACTGCGGGAAAAACGCTGGATAATGATGAAGCGCAAGAAATCCTCAAAGAAGTAGAAGGAATAGGGACCGAAGCTACGCGGGCCAATATCATTGAAAATCTTAAGCAGAAACATTACATCGAAGTCAATAAAAACGAAATAATCGTTACGCCAAAAGGAATCACTCTTTGTAAGGCAGTAGCTAATGAAGCATTGCTGACAAGTGCAGAAATGACTGCACGCTGGGAAGGATACTTGAGAAAAATTGGTAACCAAGAAGGGACGCCATCTGTTTTTTTAGAAAACATCAAAAAATTCATCTTACATTTATTGGCAGAAGTACCTAATCAAATCGATAAGGTAGATTTCTCAGATGAGATCAGCGGAACACGCCAGATAAAAGCGATGGAGAAGAAAAACGATCAATTAGGAAGATGTCCAAAATGTAAAAAAGGGATAGTCATGCTTTATCCTAAAATCGCTACATGCTTGAACCCAGAATGTGACTTCAAATTGTGGCCAACAGTAGCTAAAAAGAAGCTGACTAAAACAAATCTCAGAGATTTGTTTTCAAAAGGAAAGACAAGTAAAGTTGTCAAAGGTTTTACTGGTAAAAAAGGGAAATTCGATGCAGTTTTAGTATTAAAAGAAGATATGACGATCGGTTTTTCTTTTCCATGGATCGAAAACAGCGGAACAAAAGCAGTTGATGGAAACAAAGAAACATCAAGAAAAAATAATGAAAACGAAGTAGAGTAAATGAAAACAATGAAATAGCAGAATATTTATTCCGAAAAGTGAGAATATAAATACCAATAAAACTAAAAAATATCAGTCAATCAAGCAAAAATGTTAGGGTAGGCTGATTTTATATAGATAGCAAGGAGTTTTTTTATTTGAAAAAAGTGCATTCATTTTTAAATTATCTTATGGGAGCAATCACGATTGTGGCTGTGTACCAAGCATTTCTAAAGTATCCTGATTACGGGACGAAGTTGTTGTCATTGACGCACAATCAAACAGCATATTCACCAACGTTGATTTTATCGACTTTGACTGCAGGAGCTAAAAGCGCTACTTATTTTTTTCATAAAACGACAAGCATGCTGAAGCGAAAGAAACAGCGTAAACAATTATTGATGGTGGTAGGGGCTATGATCATTATTTATTTCCTACCAGTTATTACGCAAGTATTCCATCAATATTTTGGTTAAGAATACGAGAGTTTGTGACAAAAGTCATGTCACAAACTTTTTCTTTACCATTTTTTCGTAAGAAAAAGCAAATCAATAGTATATACATTGATTAAATGTATATACTTGGATATAATGTACTTACTATAGAACGGTATAGAGGGTGGCGAAATATGAAAAAAATGAAAAAGTATAAAATTAGAAAATCCGGCAATAGCGATGTAACAACTATCCCACCAGAAGTAAAAGAATTCATGGGTGTGCAGACGGGTGACGCAATCAGTTATGTTTTTCAATCTGATGGTTCTGTACGAATGATCAAAGCACAAGAAGAACCTGATATTGATTCATTAGTTGATTCGATCATGAATCAATATGAAGACGCGTTAAAAGATTTGGTTGATTTATGAGGTATCTTTCGACTAAAGAAATTATCAAAATCAACGCAAAAGTTATTTTACGTTACTCACCAGGCGAAATGATTGGTGTAAAAGATGCCAATGCATTAGATATGGCTGTTAAACAGCCTTCACAAGCAGTATTTAATCAAGAACTCTATCCCGAAGTCTATGAAAAAGCAGCAATTTTAGCAATTAATTTAGCTAAAAAACATCCTTTTCATAATGGTAATAAACGAACTGCTCTTGTTGCCATGCTGTTGTTTCTTCAATTGAATAATTGTTCAGTTGCTTTTTCTCGTCAAGAAGCTGTTGATTTTATCATATTGATTACCACTAGTTCATTGGATTTCGATTCACTAAAGTCCAAGATAACCAATTATTTACGACAAACCGCAATAAAATGAACGAATTAAAAACTTTATTTCTCAATTAGATCAGCATGTCATTAAAGAATATGCTGATTTTTTGTATGGTTGTTTATACAAAATAGTTTTTTCATAAAAATATGGATTAATTTTGAAATAATTGATTTAAAAGGAATACAAAAGTGTGAATAGTAGGAAATAGTGGTTTAGAACTAGTAGTTTGATTTTTTATATATTTTAGTTTACATAATATATATTATACAAAGTAGTTTTAAAAAATAATAAGCCTCTCTCGAACGGTTTTTTATTAAAAATCGTCATTTTTCCATCAAAATCTACTTGTGCAAAATTATAAAAAAATTTTGCAGTTTTTCTTACTTTTTCAGCGTTTAATTAAATGATAAAAACCATTTTCTTTATACAGTTAATCAGATTACGACTCACTGTATTTATGTTTGCCATCACTGAAGGATTTTTAATCACATAGATAAATCATTTACTTAAGTTTTAGTTGTCATTGATATCGATTCGATTATTTAATCAGCAGATTACATTTCATACTTATGGATCATTTTCGACCGAATCGATCATAATCATTCTGTTTATTTGCTTACCTATAGATATCAATAAAAAACCTGCTTAACAGCTGAAATATCTGTTAAGCAGGTTTTGATTTTTTAGTTCTTACTCATTATTTCTTATAATACAGTGTTCAATACTTCTCTTAAAGCACTTGTTGATTTGCTGAACATTGCTTTTTCTTCTTCGTTGATGGACAATTCAACAACTTCACGAACACCATTTTCGTCAACGATTGATGGCACACCTGTAAAGATATCTTTTTCGTTGTATTCACCAGTTAAGTAAGCAGATACAGGCAATACAGCTTGTTCGTTATTCAAGATAGCTTTTACGATACGTGCAGTACTCATACCAATACCATAATAAGTTGCTTTTTTACGATCAATGATCTCATAAGCAGCATTACGAACTTTATCAGCAATTACATCTAATTCGTCTTTTGCGATACGATGATCTTTTTCTACAATTTCAAAAACTGGTTTACCACCAACAGTTGTATGTGACCATGCAGCAACTTCTGAATCACCATGTTCACCTAAGATATAGCCGTGAACGCTACGTGGGTCTACTTTTAATTTCAATGCGATTTCTTTACGGAAACGAGTTGTATCCAATGTTGTACCAGTACCGATAACACGTGATGTTGGCAGGCCTGACTCGTTCCAAGCGATATATGTCAAAATATCTACTGGATTTGAAGCAACAACGATAATTCCGTCGAATCCTGATCCCATGATTTCTTTGACGATTTGGCGCATGATTGACGCATTTGTCTTAACTAAATCTAAACGAGATTGGCCAGGTTTTTGGTTGATACCAGCTGTGATAACAACGATATCTGCATCTTTACATTCTTCATAACCGCCTGACCATACAGCAACGTTTTCATCGCCCCAAGCCATACCATCTAAAAGATCCAGTGCTTCCCCTTCTGCTTTTTCTTGGTTCACATCGATCAAGACTAATTCATTAGAGATTCCTTGGTTGATCATTGCATAAGCGATACTTGTTCCAACAAAACCTGTACCGACGATTACTACTTTACGACTTGTTTTTTTCATGAATAAACAGCTCCTTTTTCATAACTATTTGTTACTTTCATGGAAATTATAGTCTTGTTTATTCATTTTATCAATATGTTAATTATAATAGTTGTTATTATAATTTTTGATGGAAACGAATTCCTAAATACGTACAACAGATAACTGATAAACGATTACACCCATGTACCCTGCCAACACAACTAAAAGTACTAACGCTATCACTAATGGAGCTACTTTAGCTCCACCTTTATCAAAGCTATACTTTTTCCTTGTACGCTTTAGAACTGAAAATAAAACCAAGCCAAAAATAATTAACCATAATAAAAAGCCAATCGCACCTAAAATCAATATCCCTTCATTTACGATTGAAATTCCTATATCCATTTGCTCTGCTCCCTCATTGTCCCATCTAAAGTTTTGTTTTGTTATAAACGTTTTTCTTTACTTTGTCCGTATCAGTCAATCCTTTTTCGTAATTTTCTTGGATCGTTTTCTTTTGTATTTTATAGGATGCAGCTAACTGTCTTTTAAATCGGCGTTTGTTTTTTCGTATACTGGTGCCTTTTAGATATTCATAGAACTGTTTGACGATAAAAATGAACAGATAGACGGCAAAAAACGTGGACAATCCGTATCGGATGAGATACATAGCAACGAAGGTGGCAAAAATACCAGTTCCTTCATTTTGTGCTAAGACAGCAAATTCGCTTAAAAAAGTTATGATAAATGCAAAATTTCCCATGCTTCACCTCATTGTAAATAGTAAATAGTTGCCGTATCATCCTTTGATTTCTTTAAAGAGATAGAAAATATCACTTACGATAGTTTTTATATTGCTGCTGCTTCTGAAAACCCTTATTACCAGGTGCGTTACTCTTCGTACTTGAACTTGCGGACATCTTTTTGCTCAACAGAACAGTAAATAGAATCACGAAAAAAAGAGCACCTAATAACACAAAACGATACTTAGACAAGTACATAGCGAACGCGGAAAATAAATCAGTTTGTCCAACAACGCTGTAAGCAGCTAAACCACTTAACCAAGCCTTTATCATTTTCATCTCCTCCTCCCTTCTTCAATCACATTATCTAAAGGATACAATAAAAGAAGTTTAAAAAAGGAACTGCTTTTTCTTGTTTATGAAAAAACTGTTCCTTCTATATGTTTATTGGAAGATAAGAAATGAGTACACTAGTATCGGATATACCTTATGATATGTACCAAACAAAAGTCTATCTGTCTGACTAACCTATTGAAATGAGTGAATATTATGAAGAATAAGTCCAATGGTTCATCTTGGATAAAGTATGTCTTTTTGAGTGTCCTCTATTTTTTTCTGCCACGTGTCCAATTAACAATGGATTCCCATCTATGGACGCTAATCTTCCAAGTTAGAAAGATCAGCGTATCTATCATCACTGTATGCTTACTAGTGAGTATTTATCAAATGAAGAGAAGGCACAAGTGGAAACAGCCACTACTAAAACATCTATTTATAGCAACTTATCTCCTATATGGTGCCATCAACTTTTTCCTTCTTCTCTTGATTGAGTTTAGTTAATACGCGGTTAAGACTTTGAATAGTCTTACCTGTTTTTTACATGTCAGACTGTTCTTCTTATCGGGTGTTTCTCCATTCATTGGGTGTACATGTTGAATACTTTTTGAATAATTTGAATAAAGAAGTGGTTTGTTTATATCCGATGCGATTAGCAATCTCTTCCAACGAAAAACTCGTTTCTTGAATCAATTCCAATGCAAAGTCAAATTTTTTTTGTAGAACCAATTCTTGAAAAGAAGCATCAAAATACATTTTCAATTTATTACTAAGGTAGACCGGATTGTAGCCAAAATGAGCCGCTGTTTCTTTTAACGTACAAGAAGTAAAATGCTTATCGATATAATCCAATATACCAAGCATCTCGTTTTCTGCGTATCCATCTGCTGACGAAAAGGTTTGCTGTTCTAATAAATGAGTCAATTCGATTAGTAGTAGTGATATATATAGGTTTAGTGAACGGATTTTATGACTGTATGTATCAAAATAAATCAACAGCATATTTTCAATCAAATGCGTCAAACGACTCGCTTTTCCGCCATGAAAATGAATGAATTGCGTATGTTCTCCCTTTTCTTTTGCCGCATTGATCAAAAAAGAAGAAAGCAGATTATTGGTGCTTGCCAAATGGTTCAATATTTCTGTAGATAAGGTCTCTTCCTTTAATAAGATGTTGATTAAAATATCCTCTTGACCTGTGTATTCAATTCTTTGAGTAGCTTCTTTATCAATGATTACCACGTCACTTTCTTCCATATCCACTCTTTCTCCATTGATGACCTGTGAACATCTTCCGCTATACATATAATTGATTTCAACAAAATCATGTGTATGCTCAGGAACTTCCGCATATCGACGGTGTTTACTGATATGAATATTTCCGTTTTGAAATAAATCTCCTCGGTGGATTTTTGGTGGTGTCTGAAGATGATAAGCTAAGTTTAAGTCATTGACATTCTTTCCTTGTTCACGCTGCAGAGTTTCGATTGATTCTTCATTACGCAAAAAAGTGTCTAATTCAGCTAGTTCCAATTGACTTCCTCCTTCTTGTAAGCAGTTTCTTTCGCTTATTAGTTTACGCTGTACTGCAATTATATGCAAAGCTATTTTGGTTTTCACAAAGACTTTCTATGGTTGGGACATGAATTTCCTGTGGTTCCGCTATTGAGTGAAGAGCTACTTCATACTATATTTTTGATAAGCGCTTACAAAAAAGTGAAAGGGATATGTGTATGAATAAAAAAATGATGAAATTTTCTCTACTGTCAGTCTCTCTTATTTTGACTTCTGCTGGTGCGGTCACATCAGCGATTCCCAGTATGTCAGCTACTTATGCCACGCGTTCTTTATCTGCTGTTGAATTATTAACGACTGCTCCATCTTTTATGGTCACTATTTTCGTTTTGTTTAGTAGTTTTATTGCTAGGAGAATCGGACAAAAACAGACTGTGATCATCGGGTTAGTGATTGCATCGATTTGTGGTGTCCTCCCCCTCTTCTCGCAAAGTTACAGTATCGTCTTAGCTTCACGAGCTGGGCTAGGCATTGGCTTCGGATTGATCAATTCTTTGGCAGTCAGCATGATTGCTGCCTTTTATCACGGAGATGAACGTGCATCTATGATTGGTTTTCAAAGTGCATTTCAGGGATTTGGTGCAGCTCTAATGACATTTGTTGCAGGACAACTAGTACAGTTCGGCTGGCAATATACTTTTTTAGTCTACGCCATCAGCTTACCTATTTTAATCTTGTTTGTTTTGTTTGTTCCTAGACCTGAAACAACTGAGATTCAAGTACAAGGCACAGCTTCAGCAAGACAAGTAATCAAAACAAATCCCAAAATGATTAGTTATGGTATTTTTCTCTTACTGATCATCGTGGTATATAATGCTGTCTCAATCAAATTAGCCACAGTCTTGACGACCTATTCTCTAGGAGACGAAACCAATGCAGCGAATATCTTGACCATCATGCAGTTGGCAAGTATGGCCGCCGGAGTTTGTTTTGGCTGGCTTCAGGCAAAAGCACATCGTTATATGCTTACTCTTTCTTTACTACTGATGGGTATTGGCTTTGTATTGATTGCCAGTGCCATGAATCTGTATGTGATTGGATTTGGCGCGATTTTAACTGGGATTTCTTTTTCGTTATTCATTCCTTATTTATTCAACCAAGTGAGTATCCAAGCGCCTAAGCATGCGGAGAGTTTCAATACTTCGATCTTACTAGTTGGCGCTAATTTAGGCACTTTCATTGCACCATATGGTTTGCTTTTTCTCTCTTTTGTTTCTCTTGGAAGTAAGACACTTGCTGTTTTCGTTAATGGCAGTATCTTGCTGTTGATTAGCGCGCTTGTTAGCGTTCTAGTGGTATACAGGACGAATAGAAAGACAGTGATAAGAGTAGATGAAGAAATAAAAGAACAATTGACAACAAAATAATTTTGATGGAGGTCGCGCAAAATGACAAATGAAAAATCACAAAATAGATGGCTTTGGTATCCTGGAGACTTTGAGATCCGCCATGGACTGCTACAAAATTTCCAACGAGAAGAACGAGGTTTCGACTGGCCGGCGTACTGGTACATGGATGATTGTCATCGGAATGTCAAGTTTAAGAGATATTACTTTCTTGATCATCCTTCTATGTTCAAAGTGACGATCCAAGGAGTTGGGTACGTAGAAATTAATGGGCAAAAGCATCCATGTGGAAAATGGCTGACTTGTCCGGCTGGTAAAGTAAAAATTCGGATCTTCGTTGGACATACATCTGGGCTACCAGCGATGTTTATCGAGGGAGATGAAATAAAATCAGATATCGGCTGGACAGCAAGCAACTTTATTGAAGAATACCCAGCTGGCTGGAGTCCACTCTATGTCGATATCGCTAAAGATCCAAATCAAATCTATTATCAAAAAGAATGTGTCCATCCAGTTACTGAAACGGAGGTTAATGGAGGAGTCTTATTCGATTTTGGACGAGCAGTGAATGGCTGTGTAGAACTAATATCTCTGGACGATCCTATCGAATCCATCACTCTATGTTATGGAGAGTCCGATGTAGAAGCTATGGATATCGAGTATTGTTACTATAAACAAATTGGAATGACAAGAAAAATGAAAGCTCGTAAACGCGCTTTTCGCTATTTGTTTATACCGGAGGTTTCTACTGGAATGGTTCAACTTCAAGTTTTTCATGAATTTTTATCTCTTTCGAAACAAGCTACTTTTTCAAGCGATTCTTCTTTATTGAATCAGATCTGGTCAGTATCAGAAGAAACTTTCAAGTTATGTAGTGATTTGTTTTTTATCGACGGTATCAAACGAGACCGCTGGATTTGGTCTGGAGATGCGTATCAATCATTTATGATCAATCAATATCTTTTCTTTGACGAGGAAATCAATAAGCGAACGATATTCGCATTAAGAGGACAAAATGAAATCAAGCAACATATGAATACGATTGTCGACTATTCGATCTTATGGCTGATTGGCATCGAAAACCACTATATGATGACGAAAGACTGCGAATTTTTACGTATTGTCTATCCTAAGATGCAATCATTGATAGGGTACTTGATGGAACAAACGAATGAATTAGGGTTTATTTATGGAAGAGAAAAAGATTGGATCTTTATTGATTGGTCTGAAATGGATAAAGAAGGAACGCTTGCTGCAGAACAAGTCCTATTAATGAAAGCCTACCACTCTATGATCACTTGCGGAAATATCTTAGCTGAAACATATGGAGAGGCTGAAATTTATCCTACTGATCTCTATCAAGAAAAATACCAGGTATTGAAACAAAACCTATTTGACTACTTTTGGGATGAAGAACTTGGCGCTTTTATCGATTGCTATGAATCTGGGAGAAGAAATGTGACGCGTCATGCGAATATTTTCGCTGTTTTATTCGATTTTGCTAACAAAGAACAACAGCAATCGATTTTAAAGAATGTCTTGTTGAATGACTCGATCACACAGATCACTACCCCCTATTTTAAATTCTATGAACAAGATGCCTTATGCAAACTAGGACAGACGGAAATCGTCTACCAAACGATTCTTGATTATTGGGGAGGGATGTTATCACATGATGCGGTAACTTTCTGGGAAGAATACGACCCTACTCAAACAGGAAATGAAAAGTACAGTATGTATGGAGATCCTTATGGAAAAAGCTTATGCCATGCATGGGGAGCAAGCCCAATCTATCTTTTAGGACGCTATTTTATCGGTTTGTATCCAACAAAGCCAGGTTATGAAGAATTTATGATACAACCTAATCTAGATTCATTTGAAACACTGAATTGTACGCTACCTATCAAAGATGGAATGATTTCGCTTGAAAAAATAGAAGATAAGATCGTGATTACTTCTGATAGAACAGGCGGAACAGTGAAAATGAATGGTAAAAGTTATCCTCTTCTAGCAAAACAGCCACTTGTCTTAACAAGCCATTCAAAAATAAATGCATAAAACAAAAAACTGCTTGCGACCTATCAGAAAACATTCGATCGTCTTCTGATATTGTCCAAGCAGTTTTTATTTTGAAGCTTGCTTAATTCTGTTCTTTAGAAACAATGTTTGTTCTTTTTCCGGCAAAAAGAAAGCTAGATAATACGACAAGTAAAAAGAAAGCGATGATTCCGACTGTCAATGCCATTTGACCGTATTCTCCTAGTTTCCCAAGTACAAGTCCTGGTACTAGATAATCAGTATCGGCAAATGTAGAAGAAGCGATTTTAAGATCTCCTAATACCGGAAGGATAAATAATGGCAACCAACTAATCAATAAGCTATTGAAAGCAGAACCTAATACCGCCCCTCTTCTACCGCCAGTCGAGTTGCCGAAAACACCAGAAGCAGCTCCGCAAAAGAAATGGCCGACTACTCCAGGGATGATGACTGTAGTCTGCAAGCCTATCATGGCAAACATCGATAGCGTTCCTACAAAGAAGCTGACAAAAAAGCCAATCAATACAGCATTAGGTGCATATGGAAAAACGATAGGGACATCTAACGCTGGTTTAGAATCAGGTACAAGTTTTTTTGCGATTCCTTGGAATGCTGGAACGATTTCTGCCAACACCATCCGAACCCCTTGAAGGACGATAACAAACCCTGCTGTAAATGTTCCAGCTTGGATCAATGCAAAGATTACAGCATTATCTCCATTGCTTAATTCTCTTTCAACAAATCCAGGACCTGCTAATAAGGCAAGTGCGACATATACGATTGACATCAAGAGCATGATCGATACAGTAGAATCTCGCAAAAAACTGAAACTTTTAGGAATCTTTATGTCCTCCGTAGAGCGGTCTTTATTTCCAAAGAACTTACCGATCCACCCGCTAGACGCGTAACCGATATTGCCGGTATGCCCCAGCGCAACTTGGTTGTTCCCAGTAATGTTTTTCATGAATGGTTGACAAAGCGCGGGCGTAATAGTTAATAGTGTTCCTTCAAAAATCCCTCCTAATAAGATCATCCACACGTTTGCAGTAAATCCAGCGCTTACTAAAATGACTGCTGTCAGACAAGAAACATAAAGCATCGCTTGACCTGTAAGAAAAATAAATTTATATCTTGTGAATCGAGCAAGTAGAATATTCACGATCATCCCTACTAGCATGATCAAGGCAGTAGGTGTCCCGAATTGTTGTAAAGCAATCGCCACTACTGCTTCATTACTTGGAACTACACCTTGGGTATGCAGAGCCGTTTGGAACATCGAAGCGAAAGGGGTTAATGAATTACTGATCAGTCCAGCGCCGCCAATCAATACTAAGAATCCGACAAATGTTTTGATGGTTCCTTGGATCACTTCTGAAAATTTCTTTTTTTGCAGAACAAGCCCAAGCAGTGCAATCAGAGAAACGAGGATGGAGGGCTGACTGACGATTGAAACAAACAAATTCAACAATTTATCCATTGATATTTCCTCCCTTGAATCATTTTTATTCTTTTGACAAGATCTGTTCTACTTTTTCTTTTACTTCATCACTGTCGATGATCGATTGCAACGGCACAAGTTTTTCATCCGGTATAGAAGTAAGTGTATCTTTCAAAGAATGTTCAATGAAGAAATAATCCGCCATATCGCTAGATACACTCCCAACATCCGTATGACTTACTTCGAAATCGTCCACATCTGCTCCAAGATCTGCAAGAGCTTGTTTGATGTTCATCTCTACCATAAAACTTGTTCCTAATCCACTTTGACACACTGCAAAAATTTTCATGTTATTCGTCTCCCTTTTTTATGATTGCTAGTATTTCTTCTTTTGTTGAGGCTTGTAATAGTTCTTGAAGATTTTGTTTATTAGAAAGTAGCTTGGTTAAATTTGCCAACGCCCGAAGATGTGCCTCGTTATCGATAGCGGCTAAACAGATAAATAAGCTGATGGGATGAGCAGGATCATCGATTAGATCAACTGGCTGTTGAAGTTTCAGCAAAGACATCCCTACTTCGTTTACACCGTCTTCCGGACGAGCATGCGGCAGTGCGATGTGGTCGCCGATGTGGATAAACGCACCATACTGCTCCACACGTTCAATCATCGCTTTGATATAACTCTCCTCTATTTTATTCTTTAATAATAGCGGTTGTGCGGCAAGTGTGATTGCTTCTTGCCATTTTTTTGGTTGATCGGATAATTGGATCATTTCTTCTGTTAATAATTCAGATAGCATAGGACGTTGATCCTCCTTCTTTTCTAAAAGTTTGTTCATTTTACGATTTAAGACTTGATAGAGCTTTTCTTCATCTACACCTTCTTTTAATTCGATATATGGAAGTAGCGCAGCTAGCAATTCTTGAGCAGAAGGCATGGAGAATCCTGGTATCAGCCAATCTCTTTGTACTTGATTGATCAGCTGGTTTTTTTCCAAGTCAGTCATGATTGGTTGTAGGACATACAGTGACTTTTTCTTATTCGTAAGCGCGAGAGGCACAGTAGAAAAAACGATATCGTAAGAAGTTTCATCAACCTCGTGCAAGCGATCAGCTGAATTGGTCTCTGTAAAAAGGATCATCGGGAATAATTGCTGAAGTTCGCTTTTTAAGATCAATGAAGAGCTAATGCCACTTGGACAGACGATCACGGCTCTTATTTTTCTGTTTCTTTCTTCTTCATCTACTTTTCTTATTTCTCCGCCGAATAGTATAGTGAAAAAACCAACCTCTTCTTCAGGGATGCTCTTCCCTATCCGTTTTTCTAACGGACGCAATGCTTTTCTTGTCATTTCATAGATGGAAGCATATTGATGTTTGATTTGATCAATCATCACATTAGGCAAGTAAAAAGAATAAGAAATACGAAAATAGGCAGGTACCAAGTGATAAAAGACATTCATCAATAATTCACGAAATGAATCAAATTCTACGGCCATCAGGAATTCCATGCGATGGATGACTTCTGAAGAACATTCCAGCAAAAAATCAAGTGCAGGCTCCTGGATATCTCCTTCAACAATGGAGGCTAAGCAAAGAGAGAGAAATAGAATCTCTGACTCTAGATGTTCGGAATAGCCTAAGCCAGTCAATATTTGTCGGCTGATGTCATTGATCGCAAGAGAAGCTAAAAGTTCAGCATCTTTTACCTTTTCTACAGATATTTTCCCCATTCGATTAGTGGTCAAACTTAAATAATACGCTAACTCATCCATTCGATTGGGTGCAAAGCGTAGATCTGATAGAGAGATTGTGTTATCTAACAAATCTCTAGCTTTTGCATAACAATCAAGAGAAAGCATTGCGGTTAAATACGTGAGACCAAATCTTCCAGCAAGCGATTGCATTAAACGAGCGGTGCGATTTTTTGCTTCCTTTCTCAATATTACTTCTGCCCCCAGTAGCCTAAAGCCTGCTTTTCTAGTATATGTCAGCTGACATTCTTCCCCTTCTAATTCTTTTCTTACTTTTTTGATATCCGATAGGACTGTTCCTTTAGAAACCTGAAGAAAGTCTTGAAAATGAAATACAGAAATAGGTATGCTATTCGAATAGACCATCAAATAAAGAAGATCTCTACGCTCTTGTTCGGTGTACACCGCTTCAAAGCGAGTGATATTCACGTATTTTTCTGCCCAGTCGATCGCTCGAAATTTTTTCAGATGGATATGGGTCTCATCCATATATTCGGCAAAGGGAGTTAGTTGGTTGATTGCCTCGTCTATATTTACTTCGATGATCTCGGCTGCTCTTTCTAGACTGATTTCTCTGGGTGTTTTCAGGAGATAACTAATTTTGTAGTTCACAGCGCTGTTCACCTCCTATTTGTATTCTAGTATGATACCGCTTTTAAATCGAGGGTTGTTTGGTACAACTTACAGTTAGATTTTTTTACGACTGTACCAAACGACCTCTATCGGGTTACATAAAAAAAGCAGGTGACCAAATGGCTCCCTGCTTTTATGAATTAATGATGATCGTGTTTCTTTTTTGAAGTCAGTTCTTCAAATTTTTCTTTGACCTCTTCAACCGCTTTTTCGATATCTTTTTCAAAGTGATTAGGTTCGTTAGGCTCTGATTCTTCTTCTACAGAATTTGAACCAGATGAAGCTGTTTCTTTGTTTTCTGTTTCACCGGAGTTTGTACCAGCTAATGATTCTTCTTTATCTTCTGTTTCACCAGAATTAGTACCTGCTAAAGCTACTTCATCTTCCGTTTTAGGGGCCATTGAACCTCTTAATCGTTTGTGTTTTTCACCATCATAATTTGTCATATTGGTTCCTCCTAGTAATTCTATACTTTTTCATCGTACAATAAGACAGTTTGTGCGTCAAAAAACAAACCCGATTCTTACAAATATGTCATGTTTTCATCTTTTATTTTCTGATTCTTGAATGCCTTTGATTCCTTCTTCCAAAATTTTCATCTGTAAGATTGTTTCTTCATCTTTAATGACTTTTTCAGCGCCATTGACTAATGTCTCGTAAATGCCTTCGTAGACG
Organism: Enterococcus sp. 2STP; assembly: GCF_032465635.1. Taxonomy (NCBI): domain Bacteria; kingdom Bacillati; phylum Bacillota; class Bacilli; order Lactobacillales; family Enterococcaceae; genus Enterococcus; species Enterococcus sp. 2STP. The sequence continues at coordinate 146,239 of NZ_JAWDJH010000018.1, read as the reverse complement.
CGACTATAATCACCGACCTCGGAAATCACTTTTTCTTCATGATAATCCCCTTGTTCATCTATATAAGTCAATACACCGTAGTGTTCGGGCAAGTCGATCCCAAAGTCTTCATGATCAGGCATATAAAACATTTTAAGATGTTCTTCTTGCCGATCTTTCGTTTGTTTCACGAACATCCCCTTTTTTCCATAAACGACGAAACTTGGACGTTCTTTGATACGGAAATAGCTGGATTTTATCGAAATTTTCATGTTTCCGTAGAAAAAGTCCAAATCGAAGTAATCATTCATTCGTCCTTTCCCTAATAGTTGACGAACATCATAACGGATATCATCTGGTTCGCCGAAATAAGAAAGAACTTGGTCTACTGTATGACAAGCATGTCCATATAAATAGCTGTTTGCAGTAGAAAATTCATGCGTATTTTCTGGTACTTCCGGTCTGAAATAATCGTAATGCATTTCTACTTCTAAAATATCCCCTAATTTTCCGCTTTCGATTACTTTTTGGACTGTCAAGAAGTCAGAATCGAACCGTCTGTTTTGGTAACATTGGATAAATAGCCCTTTTTCTTTTGCTAATGCAAATAACTCTTCTGCTTCCTTTGACGTTTCTGCAAAAGGTTTTTCTACCAATACATTCTTTCCATGTTCGAGTGCCATTTTTCCATATTCATAATGAAATTGACTTGGCGTAGTAATGACAACTAATTGGATCTCAGGATCGTTCCAAAGATCAGATAACTGATCGGTATATTCGATGTCTTCAAATGTTTCCCACACTGGTTTAGATGGGGAAAAAATTTTTTTGATATTGATTTTGTCCGTAAGTTTTCTTGAAAATGGCAAATGATAGCGATTTGTACTCTTTCCATTACCGAGATAAGCGATTGTAAGCATGATTTGTACCTCCTTTTATTGTTGTTTTCAGTATATCTTAGAAAAATATAGAAAGTATCTATAATAGCTATTCTGGCAAAAAAGTTCAGAAAAACATTTGTTATCATTTGGTTTGGTGAAATTTATGTTCAAAGTAAGGTAAAAAATCAAAAAGAGAGTGGCGGAACCAAACATTTATCAGTAAGATAGAATTTGGAGGTCAGATCATGCTTATTGAAGAAAAATTAACCAAACAAGAGTTGTTTACCACGACAGAGAAACGGATCGCTGATTATATTCGGAGGAATATCGAAGCCGCAGTCTACATGACGATTGAAGAATTAGCAAAAGCTACGTATACTTCCCATTCAGCTATCATTCGTTTATGCAAAAAAATGGGCTTCAGCGGATTTAAAGAATTTCGTTTCGAACTAGGACGGGAAGTTCATCAATTGATTGCCCAGTTTAATCAAACGGTCGATCCTAATTTTCCTTTTTCAAGTGAAGATAACACACAGCAAATTGCAAAGAAAATGGCAGATTTGTCGATCCAGTCAATAAAAAAAGCGCAATTGCAGATCGAGCATCAAGATTTGGATCACATCAGTAAAGTATTGAACAACGCACAGCGAATTTTTCTTTTTGCAAAAGGCGATTCCCAAATCACGGCAAGGAAGTTCCAGAATAAAATGGTCAAGTTGAATAAATTTTTGATCTTGGCCGAAGAATATAGCGATTCTTCTTGGAATGCAGCCAATTTGACTAGCGAGGATTGCGCAGTTTTTATTAGCTACAGCGGTCGTATCCATCATTATGAACGGATAATGACCTATCTAAAGCATGTAGGAGCTCCAACATTATTGATTACCGGAAATCAGCATTCAGAAATGGCCAAACAGGCTGATATGTGTCTTGTTATATCGCAGGAGGAATATGATTTTGCTAAAGTAGCGACTTTCTCCTCTCAAATTGCCTTCGATTACGTATTAAATACGTTATTCTCAGTGATATATTCTCAAAATTTTGAAGAGAATATCCGCAACTTGAAAAACAAACAAGAATTGATGCAAAAAGGCCTTCTTAAAGAATATCGGAAAAATTGAGACAAGCTTTCTTTGATATCGTTATACATATAAACTGGCTGAAGTTTTCTTTTTCAAACTTCAGCCAGTTTATTTGTTTACGCATTGCTTTGAATACATCTATCATAGAAAAGAGACACAGTTATCTTCTGTTTCTTATTTTAAATGTTTGCCGAAAAAGATAAATAAGAAACAGAAAAATCAGTATACTTATAGCTATCAATCCATACAGGAAGAAACGTTTGTTCTCAGATACTTTCTGTACTTCTTTCTGCACTTCTTTTGCATGATAAGGAACGCGATGTCCTCTGACAAGTAAGCGATGACTGTTGATCATATAAGGTGTACAAGTCAGTAGTGTCACGAAATCCTTTCCTTTTTCGATTCTCAGGTCTTTTGTATCAGTTGGTTCTACCGTCTTTATCTGATCGACTTGATAAGCAAGTGTCTGTCCGTTGATCTCGATATAGAAAGAATCACCTAAAGTCAGTTTTGGCAAGTCAGTGAACAACTTTGCTTGAGGCAGTCCCCGATGACTAGAAATAACGGCATGTGTACTTTCTCCCCCAGTAGGATAAGATGTCCCTTCCAATAACGAAGCGCCTTTTTCTAGCAGCACGGTATTTGTTTCGTCAAAAATCGGTAAATGGACATTGATTTCAGGAATCGTCAGAACGCCGATCGTATGTTTTTCAAAATAGGTTTTGTCTGTTTTCACTGGTTCCTTTTTCTTAGTAAAGGGATCAACACCGGGATTTCCTCCTTTTTTTGCTAATTGCTGGTTTTTCTTTGTCATGTCTTTTTGGATTTTGGCCATGACTGCTTCATTTTCTTTTACTGCTTGTTGCTGATAATGAGAGATGATTTGCTGATCCAGGTAGTTATTCAGCGCATCGCTAACGAATGGATAAGCCAAGACGCCTATCCCTGACAGAAGCAGAAGGATCATTAGCAGGTCTAGATAGTTCCTTTTCTTTTGTTTCATTTGTGTTCTCCTTGTGCTGACTAGTTGTTAATAAAAGAAAAAGGAGCAATTGCGTAAGCCACTGCTCCTCTTTCCAATTCATGTACAAAGATTAAATCTGACTATGCTTGCGTCTAGCAAAGTACAATCCAGCAATCAATAGAAGGATCACTCCTGCACCAATATAAAGATAGATTCCCTTACCACCTGTTGAAGGAAGTGTACCTTTGTGTTTATTTGGTATTTTTTCAGGAGAAATCAACTGTCCTGCTGTTGCGTAAGATTGTTCATCGACAGTAAATGCTACGCGGTTTGCCAATGGAACATAATTTTCTGGTGCTTTCGTTTCTTCCAGATAGTACGTGCCGTATTTGAGACCTGTCACATCAACTAAACCATTGTTTGTGGTTGTAAAAACTGTTGCTGATTCTTTCGTCGAAACCCAGTTAACGGCTTTTGTAGATGGGTCGATCGACAAATAGTTGGCTGTGTCACTCTCTTGATCACGAACGACGAATTCTGCTCCAGCAAGTGTTTGATCTGATGCAACATCACCATCTACTTTGACAAATCGTTTGCCGCCAGTAACGACATCGACTGACGGTGGCGTTTGATCATTTGTATGTCCGTTATCGACATTTGCTTGGTTAGAAAACCCTTTTGTTGGATCTGCTTTTTCGTTCAAATGCATATAGTAAACAAATTTCAGCGTACCACCAGGAGTGAGTGAAGGAATATAATTCGAGTCAACTGAAACCGTGAATCCGTTTGTTTGTTCAGTGACAGAATAATTTGTTGGATCGATTTCTTTATCCCCATCATACAAGACATACGCATACGTTCCTGAAGTTTCATGATCAAATGTCAAAGCGGCGTCATGAGTATCAATGAGTTTGAATGTCGTGTACTTGTTTTGTGTTCCTTCTTTATCAGCGATACCTAAAGGAATATTGACAGAGATCTCATATTGGATTTTTTCTCCGATTGCGACATCTTTTCCATTCAATTGTGGAGTTGTCTTATCAACTTTGGACGTATCATTTTTGATTGTCTTTTCTACAGGAGTTTGACTATTTGCCAAGATCTCAAACGGCGTGTTTGTTTGATTATCAATCATTTCTGCATTATCAGGAGCTTTTACTTCTTCTAAATTATATTTTCCAACCTCTAAATGATTGACGATCAACTGACCTTTTTCAATCGTTGCCTCGGCAAAGTCATTGTTGCCGATATCATAAGAATGACCAGTAATGAAATGTTTGGCTTTCGTTTGATCCGTTGTCCAAGTGTACAATCCATCTGTGACGCTTTGAATATATTTTTTGATGCTTGGTGTTCCTTCTTCTTTAGAAATAATGAATGCTGCACCGTTTAGTGCTTCGTTTTCGGCAGTACCGACTTTGGTCACTTTCAATGTTCCATCATTACCAACTATATTTTTAGGATAGAGATGGATAGTGTCCAATTCTTCTGTCCCGTATTTATAAGAGCCATCTGCTTGTTTGATCATCTCGTATACAGGAAAAGCGAGCACCATGTTTGTGGCAGCTGTCACTCCGTCTTTTGGTTCCTCTTTGATTGTGTAGACTGCATCTTTCCCATTTTGTTTTTTAGGTAAAGATAAAGTCACATTTCCATCCGCATCTGTCGTTCCTGATGCAATTGGTGTACCAGGAGTCAAAGATTGGACTGCTTGTTTTGCTGCATCCACCGACGCTCCTTTCTCCCGTTGCGCATAAAATTCTGTAGTGACGTTATAAACGGAAAATGAAATATCGGCTAATCCTTGGTATTGATCGAATTCACTCATTTCTTTCCCACTGTTTTGAATCAAAGGATCGGGTAAATCAGTCATTTTCTTTTTATGGAGAATGACTTGAGCTGCTGTATCCTCCGCAAACACTCTTTTTGCGCCGAAGCTACTTGTGATTAATGGTAAAATAAGAAAAAGTGCACCTAATATAATGCTTATTTTTTTATGATTTTTCATTTTGTCACTCCTGTTCTTTTTTTAATAAACAACCATATTGCAAGGCTTGCGAACACCATGCCAACAACGACTAGAAGGATGTTTTTCGTTTCGTTTGTTTTAGGAAGAAATGGACGACTATTTTCTTTTTTGTTGACTACTTTCAATCTACCGACAGTCTCTTTCTCCTCAGAGAGGCTAGTTGAAATGGTAAACGGAATTTCTGTTTCACTTAAAATATAACCAGATGGTGCTTTGATCTCTTTTAACCAGTAATCTCCTGTTTTCAACCCGATAATTGAAAAAGCGCCATTTTTATCGGAGGTCAGGTGAAGCGCATCTGATTCGTTACTTGTCCACTTGTATCCGTTGGCTGTTCGTTGCAGGTAATTTCCTGCTTTGTTTTTAATAAGGAATACTGCGCCAGCTAATCGTTTGTTTGGTTTATTTGTCTCGATTTTGACAAATTGCTTACTCCCTGTATATACAGAGATTTTCTTTGTGCTGATACCAAAACCAAAATCTAGTGTTCCGTTGTTATTGATTTCCTTGTTCGCCTGAGCTGTACTGTTTAGCTGCATCTGATAAGAAATGGTCAGGTTTTTTCCAGCATATTTTTCTAGCGAAGGAATCGAAAATGCAATTTCAAATCCGTGTGGTTTCGTGTGTATGACAAATCCTTCGGATAGCTTTTGTCCATTCGATGACATCGTTAGACTATTAGGTAAAAACGTTAATGCTCCATCCGCACTATCTGATAATACGAATTTTTGATAGTCTAAGATATTCATAGGGATCGTCGTGTGCAAGGAATAAGTGACTTTGTCACCAATCGTAAAATTATCCCTCGTTTCTTCTAATACCTTTTCAAAAGGAGGATCAGGGTAGTTATTTTCTTCATTTTTAGGATACAAATGGATAGATGAAAGTTCTTGATCGTTTTGTCCATATACAGGAAGAACAACTACCATGTTCTCTGCTTTTTCTTTGACGACTTCTGGTGCTTTGGATTCAATAAAAAGATACGCTTTCTCTCTTTTTTTATGATCTTTGGCAGGTAGAGAAAAAGAAGCAATACCATCTTCGTTGTTCAGAGTTTCGGTTGTTGCTTCTGCGATAAACGTGCCAGAAGACACACCGTTTTTTGCAATCTCTGTTTGTGCTTCCTCTACTGTTTTCCCCTTTTCTCGTAAATGGTAAAAAGATTCTGTGACATCATAAACTTGAAATGTGACTCCATTCAATCCCCGATACGTTTGCAATAACTCTTTTTCTTGTCCATCACTTGGCTGGTTTTCCGGTAGTTGGCCATTTGGAAACAGTAATTTGTGCAAAGTGATCTGGACCATATCTGGTTCTGTTGCTGTTACTGCTTGAGTAAAAGCAGGTTTAAACAGTAATAAGAAGAGACACATACTAAGCCAACCAAGTTTTTTCATATTAGCTGCCCCCTCTTTCTTTTTTGAAAAAAAGATACCAAATAGAAAATGTACAACCAATCATCCCTACTAGATAGATTCCTAAGCGGCCAATTCCTCCCGTATCAGGTAATGGTACTTTTGCCTGATTTGTGATGTCTAAAGAAATCTGGTTGTTTTTGGCTCCTGGTGAAAGAACAGACTCATACTCTTGCCCATCCACTTGAATCGATCCATCTTCTTTTATGATGATAGTAACTGGATCTTTTAGTCCTTGGTATCCTTCTGGTGTAAAGGTTTCGGTCAGCTTATAAGTTCCAGGTTTTAAATTTTCGAATAGAAAGGTGTCCGTTTCTTGTCCATCTTTTGGCAATTCTAAGTCCATTTCTGGTCCTTGCAGTCTGAATTTGGCTCCTTTTAATGCCTGTCCGTTGTCTTCCTTTTTGTGTACTGTCAGGTCAAACGCTTTTAATCGATTTTGATGAGTGAGCGTCCACATACCATTCGTTGTCTCGGTGTTTTCCCCCGTGTAAATAATCTTTCCATATTTGTCGATTTGGAATTCATAATTTCCCGGCGAAGTATCATATCCGGCAGGACCAGCTGTTTCAACGACTCGGTATTCTCCAGGTGTGAGTGAATCAAAAATGGCAAGGCCTTTTTCATTCGTTGTTTGGCTGTCCATTGGCTGATAAGCACCGTTTGCTTCTTTTTTCTGTAGGGCAAAAGCTGCACCTTTAAGATTCATCTCTTTGCCCGTCCCTTGCATCGTATACTTACGTACTGCTATAGGAATTTCAACAAAAGGATTTTCAATGGTCAACTGGATCGTATCATCGGAAGTAGTGACTGTTTTTCCATCAATGGTTACCGTACCATCAGAAGCAATCTTGATTTCCCAAGTAGTCTTTTTGCTTAATTCATGACCTTCTGGAGCTTTTGTTTCTGTCAGTGTATAAGTCATTTCTTTTTGCAATTTGACATTTTCCGGAAGAGAATAGGTCCCATCACCATTATCAGTTAGTAAAGTATCAATAGAATCTCCTGTTAATTTGAAAACAGCGCCAATGAGATCCTTTTCTCCTGTAGAGGAATTTTTCGTTATTTTTAAGTCTAACGGTGTGAATTGTTTAGTATTCTTCCATGTCAGTGCATCTATTTGTTGAGAATCATATCCTGGTACAGGTAGTTCTTTGATTGTTTGGTAACTGAATGCTTGACCTTGATTATTATATTGAGGCAGTGATAGTATCTCTTGATAACTTTCTCCACTATTTGCAGAGAGTTTGTCGACGTCTGCACGTTCCCACGAATTTGCAGTATCTTTAGCTGGTTTAGTGATGCGGATATATCCGTTTTTCCAAGCTGCAGCATCTGTTGTATGGTTCCGTTGGATTTCAAAAGTGACTTGATCTGGACGATTAGATGGATTATTGTCAAATTCTTCCCATAATTTTTTGATGTGAAGATTGACTCCGGGAGCTTTAGCAGATGGTATACCGAATTCAGCTAATTCGTCAGTGTCAATACTTGGTTGGAAAGTCGTCCTACCGTTCATTTGATACCAGAAATTCGGGTGGAAGTCCTCATTTTCTGTCTGGATCCTCACTTGGTAATGAATTTGGATTTCTTGGTCTTTTCCTAAATAAATCTGATTGCTCTTGATCGTATTTCCGTCTATAGAAATAGTTGGAGTAACTGTTGTAGGGTTTGTTCCCACGCTTTTGACTGAAAGTGTACCAGGTTGATAAATAAATGGTTCTGCGATTGGATCATTTATTTGTCCATTACTTACAGTTGCAGAGATCTGTACAGCTTTTTTAGCCAGATATTCAGAGATATCTGTTGCATGATCGGCTGATTCATAATAAAGGTCACCTTTTTCATCTGCTGAAACCATTTGCCGCATACGAGACTCTACTTCTGCTTTGGATAGACCAGCTGCTGGATCGCTTTGAAGTTGGATACCAAGACCATGTATCTCGATTCCTCGTTCTTTGAGCGCCATCGCTTCTCCTATAGTTGCGATAAATGTGCTGTCTATTCTTCTGGATCGGTTGTTTTGGTCAGGTGCATAATAGCTTCTTGCAATTCGAGAAGTATTTCCCGGCTGATCTTGAGTATTGGAAAACTGGGTACCGTAATAATCGTTGCTTGATTGTGCGTGTACTCGCTGTACTTTATAAGAAAATGTCGGTACACCATCCGTCAGCAAGACGATCACTTTTTTATGTCCATTTGGAACGGATAGCATGTCTCCTGCATCTCTTAGTCCTTTTTGTGTAAAAGTACCGCCATTTGTCCATGAAGGTGTGATGGATTTTACTTGATTCTTTACTGAATCAAATGAACCCATCTGCACAGTACCGTTACTGTAGTTATAGCCATCACTGGAGTAGCCGACATATCCCATATTGATTTTGTCTGTGATACCGCTATCTGCTAAAGTATCGACAAAACGATCGACACCAATTTTTACTTCACCGATCCGATCATTGTCGTTCATACTTCCTGACCAGTCTACGACCAATACGAGATCAAGAGGTGTGATATCTTTTTGTACATTTCCACGGGCATTCAAATAAACATCAAACAATCCAGGTGTAGTTGTCTCCTTTGCAAACTTACGTATCGCATAGTCTGCTTGATTGCCTGTTCCCCCGTATTCGATATACGAATGAGTCCGATCATTAGGATCTCCATCCCAAGAATTTATCCCATCCCATTGATTTGATCCATTTTTATTACCTTGGTGATCAAGAACATTTGTATTTCCTGTAGGTTGCCAATTGGCTTTAGGATAAGTGCCTTGATCATCCGTCGTATACTCTGTAGGAATCGTCTGGTTAGCTGAAACAGTCATAGCTGGCAAAGACAATGTAGGCAATGTAAAGGGACTGACAGAATTTTCATTTTCTTCTGATATTCCTTCTTTTGTTTCGTCTGTATTTGGTGTTGACACTTCTGTCTCTTTCTTGTGTTCTGTCGCATCAGTAATGTCATACTCTTTATTATCGACGATCAGCTTATTTGTCTGGCTGTGATAAAGTGTTGGATCGATTGGAAGACTTAGATTGATCGTTTGTTTAGTGTTTGGAGAGATTTCCAGCGTGGTTTTCCCGCTTTTTACCTGGTAAGCATAGCCATCTCCTTCCTTTCTTTCCACATCACTTAAGTAATTCTCAACTAGACCAATTTCTTTCTCTACCTTTTCCGTACTGTTGTTATTCGCATTTAGTTTGACGTTCAGTGCTTTTTTCCCAGATTGATCTGAAGTGATTTCAGCTGAAATGATTTCTAACATTGTTGGATTATCTGTAGCTTCTGCTATTGCAGTTACAGGCAGAATGTTCGATAAACTCAATAATATCAGCACAAAAACAACTTTCAGCTTCTTCCCTGTGGTCGTCATTTTTCCCCTCCTTTTTATTTTTTTCTGTTTTGACGTGAATAGTGATGATTATTAAAATAAATAAACGTATTTATTCTAATATGATAATTATTATACGAAGGGCACTAGAGGGAATCACACCAATTTTCATACCAATTGGTTTCATTTATGACGTTGATTCCTTTGATTAATGAGCGTTTCATTAAAGAAAAGGGTTGAGGGAGAAAAACATATGATCAGGTTGCTGGAAGGAAACTATAGAAAGATGGAAAAAATCATTCGGATTCTATCCATTTCTGACAAGTGGATGACTAAAAAAGAACTTGCCAAACGAATCGGTAGTTCGGAATCTACGTTTGTAAGGTATATCGAAGAAATCAAAATCCGCTGGGGAACGGATGTAACGATTCAGTCTTCACAAAAATTGGGGTATCGACTTGAACATTTGAATGTACCGGCTTATTTAAATGTGCTAATGGAAATGTCACAAAGTTCTACAAATAGTCGTCTATTAAATGAAATCATTGTCAATCCGGGTAAAACGATCGAGTATTATTGTGAAAAAATCTCGATTAGTCGTTCTTCTTTTACGCGTAAGTTGAAACAATGCAATCAAATTTTAGAAAGCTATTTATTAAAAGTAATCGTTGATCAAGGGTTTCAGTTGACTAGCCTGAAAAGTGAGCTCCAGCTGCGTATATTTGTCACCTTTTTCTTTTTAAGCTACTATGGAAGACGTACTTTGCCATTTCCAATCGAAAAAAAGAAGATCAAAGAAATTATGTCAAAGAACAATTGTCAGTTGAATTTATTTCAAGAAGAAAGTCCTTATGAGCAATCTTTCTTTATTATGTATTTTGTTGTGCATCTTATGCGGGAATCACAAGGAAATCCATTCGAATGGAAAGCTGGAGACCCATATGTAAAGTTGATAAATATAGATAAAAAAGACTTTTTGATCTTGAAAAATCTTTTAGGGAAATTGAAGTACAGCAGCTATATAAAAGTAGTGAACTATTTTGTCAATACGATTTTTTCGGAATTTTCGGAGAAAGAAAAAAATGAAATCAGTGAACAGATACGAAAAAATATATCCTACTGTTCATTTTCATCTGCTGATTGCAAAGAAAAAAACGAAGAATTTGTTGTTCGACTCTTAACTCAAATTTATTTTTTCTCACGTATTTTTCCATACGATACGACTCATTTGACGATCCGTGCCACTTTCTTTGCGGAACAGATGCAACATCGCCATATACGTCTATATGCTGGATTTCGTGCAGAACTTCAATTTTATTCCACCCTACTGAATCGAAATTTGATTTATTATTTATCTAGCTATATATTTTGGATGCTTATCGGTAATCCTGAAATACACCATTATACTTCCGATAAAAAAATACTGATCGTCAGTGACTTAAGTCTTCGACATAGTCGATACATTGAAGAATATGTCAGTGATGTTCTTGCTGTGCATAAGATTCACTCTGAAACAACTGCTATCACTGAAGATCAACTTTCGAAATACAATCTTCTTGAGTATGACCTGATCGTCACGAATCAACCAATTCCGAATACCCATGTTCCTTATATGTTGATTGATGATAGTGTGTCATTCGCAAATGAAGAAGAACTGATCCGCTTATTTGAGCTATAAACAATCAAAAAACAGCTATGTATACTCTACCATCCTGATAAAAATGTCAGGACAAATAGACATAGCTGTTTCTTTTTATTGGATACCTTTTGCAATCCAACGAGATTTATAGCGAAAGTATATCAATAGTTATTCTTTCATTTTCAATCATAATTATCTGTTTATGAAACATCTTTTGTTGATTCATAATGTTAGGATCATTTTACTTGTTATCTTCCTCCGGGTCCCGCCATCTGACTCATTGAAATAGTTTCACCTGACTGTGAGACACTTGCTGTGTTTTCCGAGAGTGTAAATGAACCAAGCTCAGTTCCAGTTGTTTCTGATCCGGTATCAAATAACCCATTTTGTGGTTCTGTATTTGCAGTACCACCACTGACAATCGAGTAAGTATCTCCAGTGATCAATTCTTTTGTAGAAATAACAATTGTTTGATAAATTTTTGCGGGTTGATATGTGACCACAGTATCACCGCTGCTATTTTTGATGCTTATCAAAGTACCAGCTGATTGAACCGAATCAAACGTGATTGCAATGGTACCTTGTGTAGAAGAATCGCTAACTGTTTGCGCCATCCCACTTGCACCCGCAGCTACCAGTGAGCCACCGGATACATCAAATGTTCCTCCATAATCCAATGCGCCGTTTCCGCCATTTGTCGGTCCATCAACAGTAACTGTTCCGCCAGACATAGTGATATTTCCGTTACTATCTAATCCATCTCCTTCAGAATTGACTGACAGAGTCCCTCCGCTAATCGTTATTTGTTTGCTGTCATCTGATTCATCTGGAGCTCCGCCAAATGAATCAGCACCAAATTTTCCATTTTCCTGACTTGTGTCATTTCCTCCACCGGCATTTACCCCGTCATCACTGGCTACTATTTTTGTTTGTCCATCTTTGAAGTTAATCACAGCTGATTCTATTCCTTCGTAAGACTGTTGGATGTCAACAACACCTGCACTGATTGTCAATTCATTATCTGCGTGGATACCATCGTCTCCAGTTTTAGCCGTAATTGTACCGCCAGTAAGTTCAAAAGTGTTATTGGAATGGATGCTGTCATCAGCACTGTCTATGGAGTAGGTCCCACTGCTTATTTTTACTTGATTTCCAGCTTTGATTCCTTTGTAACTTTCATTTGTATTTATAGTTTGACTATTTGCCCCATCTGCAGTTTTGATTGTCATCTCAGCATTTTGTAAAGTTGTATTTGTTTCTGCTTGAATGCCATCTCTTCCGCTACTAATTTCAAAAGTACCACCATCAATTGCTACGTATCCTTTTGTTTCATCTTCTGTATTGTTTGCTTGGATAGCGTCCCCTTCTGTTGTATTCAAGTTATAATTCCCGTTTCGAATAGAAACAGAATCTTTTCCTTTGATAGCATTGTTTTTAGCAGTAACTTCATATGTTCCTGAAACGAGTACAAGATCATCTTTGCTCCTGATTCCATTGCTGTAATTTCCATTGACTTTTAACGTGCCGGTTCCATTAATCGTTAAATCTTCTTTGCTGTATAATGTTGCGTCGGGTTCTGTTTCATTTTCAGCAAAAGAATAATTTTCACCATCTTTTAGATTGTTCGTTTTATTGTCAGCTAATGTTAGGATCACCTTCTCTGCTTGCTGGATATTGACGGCTGATCCGCTTGTATTAGTAATAGAGACACCGTTAAAGATCAAATGGATTTTTGCTTCTTTCGACGCATTGATAATGAGCTGGCCATCAGAAAGCGTTCCACTGAGGACGTATGTTCCTTCTTCTGAGATCGTTACTGTTTCTCCCTCTGCTGTTGCTCCGTTTCCATTGATAACCGGTTCTTCATCTAACGTTATTTTTGTTGCTGTGGTCTCATCGTATTCTGTTGATAAATCTTCTTCCTCGTACTTCCCATAGTAATTAGCTAACTCTTCCGATGTACTATTACTTGTTTGAGACGATGAGTTACTTGTTTCGGTATTACTCGTTTTGTTGCTAGATGATGATTGTGAACAAGAAGCAAGAAACAAGCTTGCAAGGAGCATTGTATAAATTGTTTTTTTCATCTAGTATCCTCACCTTTCAATGTTACAATTCATCGCGATTTGTAGCGACTTTTCCTAATACGACAGGCAGATTTCCATTCCTAACACGAACTCGATCAATCAATTCTTTTTCTTTTCCTTGGTCTTTCATCAGAATAACGTAGCGTAGTTCATATAAACTTCCCATTGTTGTTGTTCTCACAGAAGATAAATGATTGGTATAAGTATATTCTTCAAATATATCTGTAAATAATTCTGGGTAATCTAAATCCTCTGGTATTGTTATTTTTAATTCTCGTTCGGCAATTTTTTCTCTGCTTCCAAAAGGTGATAAATATAGAAACAGTAAAAATAAAGCTACAATAACAGAAAATAACACAACATAAACTACGTATCCCATTCCAGTAGCGATCCCGATACCCATTGACCAAAAAATACTGGTAATTTCACGAGAACCACCTGCAACAGAGCGGAAACGAATTAAGCTGAAGGCGCCTACTACTGCTAAACCAGTGCCAAGGTTACCATTAACTAGCATAATGACAGATTGAACAAGCACCGGTAAAACAGCTAAAGTTACGACGAAGCTTTTAGTATAAACATTTCGCTGCATATGGATAAATGCAACTAATAATCCTAAAACTAATGAGACAATGATACACAAAAGCAAATCGGTAAACTGAATGGTTGTTCCTGATTCAAACAGACTAGATAGCATGGATTTCTTCCTCCTTATGTTGAACAAATAGATGTCTTTTGTACGTTTCTGCATATTTTGAGAAACTGCTTTTTCGTACTGTAAATTTATTTAACAGTTCAACAAACCATAAAGGATAAGCCCCCATTGCCTTTACTTCCATTAGCACACCAAGTTCAGGTGCAACTAGCTGTCCGCCACTTCCTTTTTTTAAATCAAGACAGGTATCTCGAAAACGAATTTTCTGATCAAAGGTCACTCGGAATTCTACTTCTTCGTCAGTGAACAAAGATATTCTGTCATAAGAGATCAATACTTGTGGAGTCAAATCTGGGTGCTGCTTGAACAACCAAAAGATCTCTTCGTTGATTTGATTACTGTCTACGTTGTTTCTTAAATAAAAATCTTTACTTTTCAACCAACATTCGTATGTTGAGTAATCCACAGGCAGCCTTCTTTTATAGACAATCCCATTTACTTTCTTTTTGATTTCCAAGAATATAGTACTCTCTTCGCTAGGGATTCCGTAGCTTCTTACTCTGAATTTTTCTTTGTATATTGGTTTATCCATCGAATGCTGAATAAACTGAAAATCTTTCGTATCATAATACAGAGACATGATTGTATGAAGCCCGTATTCGTCTATTGCCATCTTTTTTTCAAGTTGCTCGAAAAAAAGAGGAAATTGCTGTTCGGTCAATAAATATTTGTTTTCTTTTCTTTGAAATACTTTTTTTAGTTTCATGTTTTCTCCCCTTTACTGTTTGGTGATTATAACAACGAGTCTATGTAAACAAACTTAAATTCTCCTTAATTTAATAGATAAGTGGATTCTTTGATTATTTAAGCCAATTTTATGCTATCCATGTTAAACTAAAGTGACCAAATGAATGAGGTGGGAAAATGATTAAACTATTAGTAGTAGAAGACGATAAAGTATTATCAAACAATATAAAAGAAATACTCACAACAATTGGTGAGATAACACAAGTTTATAACGGTAGTGAAGGACTGTTTGAGCTGGAAAGCGGTGTTTATGACCTTGCAATCTTGGATTTGATGATGCCGGAAATGAATGGTTATGAAGTCCTAGCAAAGTTACGGAAAGAAAAAATACAGACTCCTGTATTGATTTTGACAGCAAAAGATAGTTTGGAAGATAAGATTGAAGGATTTGAACGTGGTGCAGATGATTATCTGACAAAACCGTTCTATCGAGAAGAATTGATCATGCGCGTGAAAGCATTATTGAAACGATCGCTTGGTCTCTTTGATGAAAACATTCTGAAGTATAAGGATATCAGTTGTGATCTAAAAAGTAATGAAGTATTGTATAAAGAACAAGTTTTGCCCATACAAGGAAAAGAGTTTGAATTACTCGTTTATTTTTTACAAAATAAAGGAATCATTTTGACAAAAGAGCAGATATTTGATCGGATCTGGGGATTTGATTCTGATACGACGATTACAGTTGTTGAAGTTTACATGAGCAATTTACGGAAACATCTACGCAGTACTGGACTAGATAAAGAAATCAAAACTTTACGTAATGTTGGTTATATATTGCAAGGGGTGTGATGCAATGAATGGAGATATTACACGCAAGCAGCGCAGCCGTTTTTTTGCAACGAATGTAGCTGCATTTGCTTTGATCTTTTTTCTTCTGGGGTTTATTACTTTACAGATATTGAACCAATCTGCGTATAGAGAAACGGATCTTTCATTAGAGAAAATAGATTTTGATTCTCGGACAGTACAATTAGAGATACAAAGGTATCAGCAAGGTGATCCCTTTTTGAACCCGAATCAAATGGAACAAAACAGAACAAACATGGAACAACCATTGATGGAACCATCAAATGACCGATTTAACACTCAAGTGATCTTGTGGTCTGAAAATGGTGAGATATTGAATAAGGCAGCTATTGGTGGACGCTTCAATCAGATCAAAGAATTAAAAATGGATACAAAAAATCTGAATACCATCCAAAATATTGAATTAAATGAAGAAAACGACTCATCTACCCTCTCCTTCCGCTCGATAACGAAAAAAGCAGAGACGAATCAAGTTGGTGTTGCCTATATCCAAATTTTAGAAAATACAAATCAAATCAAAAATTCATTAGCAACTTTTCGCACAATTATGATTTTGTGTATGGTTGTTTTCTGGCTTATCTCAATTGGCATTAGTTATTACTTGTCTAGTCTAAGCATGCGCCCTATCATTCTTTCTTGGAGAAGACAAAAAGAATTTGTCGAAAATGCTTCTCATGAATTACGTACACCGTTAACGATTATTCAAAATAGTTTGGAACATCTGTTTACCAAACCTGATCATACCATCATTGAGGAATCTGAAAGTATTGCTCAAGCATTGTCAGAGACGAGACGGCTCACTGGATTGACTTCAGATCTGCTGACGATTGCCCGAAATGATTCTGATCAGCAGCTACTTTCAAAACAAATGATCAATACACAGGAATATATCGAAAACCTTGTTAAACCATTTCAAGAGATGGCCACCATAGACGGAAAGGAGTTTATCCTTCATAACGAGGCAACATCAGAAGTACCAATTGACGAAAAAAAGATCCATCAAGTTTTGGTTATTTTGCTAGATAATGCCTTAAAATATACGAATCCAAAAGATAAAATTATTTTAGATTCGTCTGTTAACCATAAAGAATGGCTGATTCACGTAAAGAATACTGGCCCTTCTATCAGTGAAGAAGATCAAGTAAGAATCTTTGATCGATTTTATCGGGAAGATCAATCTCGTGCGAAGGAAACTGGCGGTTACGGACTTGGATTGGCGATTGCAAAACAGATAATCGAACAGCACCACGGACAAATTTCTGTATCCAATTATCTTCCACAAGGAGTTGATTTTAAAGTCCAATTACCGTTGAAGCCTAAAAAATAATGCTTAACTCTAAAACATACTAGGAAAAGGGCTGTGACAATAATCTTGTCACAACCCTGTTTTCCGAATAAACGGTGTTCCAGAAGTAGCTTCTTCGAAAATAAGCCGAAATTTCACAAAAATTTGAGAAACAAATTTCGTAAACTCCTTCTTATTTCTTGAAGCTGACCACTTCTGTCACAACCTCTTTAGCTTACGCTTAAGATTTTTTATTGCGGTCTTCAATGTGTACATCACCGCTTGTGTCAATATCCAATTCTTCTCGGCTAACATCTTCTGTCACTTTTTCAACGTCTTCATGTTCTTCTTTATGAATTCCCACTTCTTCACGAACAACTGTATGTTTGCTAACATCTACTTGCTCTTCTTTGATTGGGATAGTGATCGTGTCATCTTCCAAGTTTTCGTCTGTACCCTGTGAAGATGGATCTGTTACTGGTTTGCGCTCGATGACGATTTCTTCACGTTTGACCGGTACTTCTACCGTTTCAGTATCGTTGACCACATGTTTGTGGATGTCGACTTCTCCAGTGGTAACATCATGTGTATTTACATCTAATTTTTCTTCTTTTAGTTGAATCGTATCATCATCTAGATTTGGTTTGCGATCGATGTCTTCCGTCTCTTTTGTACCCATAGAATCAGCTTCGCCAGGTACGTCCATCGGATCAGTTCCTGGTGTCATATTCAGTGGATCTGTTGTATTTTGAAAGCCTGTCGTGCCATCTACGTCCATTGGATCAGTGCCAGTCCCAGTCCCTAGTCCTGTTCCCATTGTGCTTGCTGGGCTAACAGTATCTTGTGTATCCATTGTGTCTTCTGTTGTTTCTGGCTGACGATAGCCTTTTACTGTGATGACAAATTTTCCAGCAGAAATATCTCCTCTATACTGATATAAAGGATCATTTTCTGGCGTAGCCGTCTCAGAATCATAGGTATCAAAAGAAAAAGTGTCTTTTATTCTTTCCCATAAAGAACGATCTTCTTCGCCATCCATCCGATTCTCATCTGTTTCAACATCTATACCGGATAATCCGTCGAATCCCAGTCTAGTTGCTGCTTCATCAGTAGTATAAATAACGATATCATCTCGATCATACCCTTCGTTACGCAACCGTTCGATTACTGATAATGCTTCATCCCTTGTACTGTAGCTACCGATGACTGTTAAATTTTTGTCTTCCATGTAAATTCCTCCTAGCAAATAGATTTATGATTGGTATATTTTTACTTATAAATTTATTCTATAGGAGACGATTGATTTCTACAAATATTTAGATTGGAATTAGATTAAAACATTTTAATTGAAATTTTGGAATATCTATGCTAATAGCAAAATATATATCACTAAAATAGTCATTTGTGCATTTATTCCTATAGGAAATTTTTTGAAAAAATTTCTTATATTTTCCATTTATTACGATTGTATTATTTATCCAATCCTTGAATAAGCAAGCTACTTATATAGATAAATAGACTGATTCCTAGTATAATCGTTCCTATCATAGGATAAATTCCTATGTAAGGTGATGAAGCTCCAGCTATTTCTAATATTCCTTTAAGAATCATTCCGACGATATAGCTAGCCAAACCCGTATTGAATAAATTGAAAGCTAGGCGATTTCGAAAAGTATTTAATATTTTTTCGAAAATAAAAAGGAATGCCCCTCCTACCATTGGAATAACCCAGACCCATTTCAGTGCTTGTGAAGTGACCCCGTGGCTAAAATGATGATAAACCAATTGAAAGATGAAAAGAATGACTGAACTAATAAAATAACTATAAAACGTTTTTTTCTTATTCATAATTATACCCCTTTTCTTAACCTATAAAAACGATATCGCTGACAGATCGTTCAGAGTTTCCACTTCCGCCGACTGTTTGATTAATGACTTTTCCATTGAAATAAAGCGTTGTTGACCCTCCACCATCTAAATTATATGCGGTTTTTGCTCCATGATTTTTCAATACAGTTGCTAGTTCGCTGAGACTCAACCCTTGACTATCATCTGTTCGACCTTCTGAAACAACAACGAGATAATGGTTTGTTCCAACTTGAGCAATTGCGGTTCGTGGATTACTTTGCATCGACTGCGACACTTCCTCATCTTCAGAAACAGTGACTTCTCCATCTTCAACTAAAGCAGGACCAAAAGATAAAACTTGTTGTACATCTTCTTCTACTAGCTTTTCAGCAGATGTTTCTGCTTCTTTTATTATTGAGAAATCACCATTTTTATCAATTACTAAGTCTTCTTTTGTTTCATCTTCACTAGGTGTATCACGATATAGTGTGCCATTTCTAAGTACATATCCTGTATCTCTAAAACCATAATAATCTCCGTTTATCGCTAAAATCGCTTGTTGTTCTTGTGCGATCGCAGATGTAGTTTCTTTGATGTTGCGTCCATACGTATTGTTTGCCAAAGCTGTTTTTAAATAGCTAGAATCGCTTACTGTAATATCAGCAACATAAACTGTGGTTTCATCAACACGTTCTGAAGATAATGTGATATTGATATTTTCATCTTGGTAGCTATTATCTGTAATCACTGGTTCAAAAGAACTTGAGTTACTCGTATTTTTTGTGTCTGTTGTCGAAGTGGAAGTCTCATTGGATACCGATTCTACTGCTGCTATTTCCTGAGGCAAAACAAATGTTTTTAATAATATATAACTTGAACTTCCTAACAAGAAAACACTCGATAAACATGCCCACATATATTTTTTTCGTAAAAAATGTTTCATAAAGATTTCCTCCTAACAAAAGACTATGCGTCTTTGAATCGAAAAACTGACAAAAAACAATAAAATATCCACAACGGCCTTACAAAGCAAAAGCGACTGAATAATAACCGAAAGGATCGACACACCTAGCCAACTTAAAATCAGTTGAAGGAGAAACAGCAAGCTGTATTTATAAAAAGCAGTACGGGCTCTTTGTTTTCTGAACACATAATGTCGATTCATTTGATAATTGAAAATTCCTGATAGTACTCTAGAAAGTACGGTAGCAATCAACAAAGAAGCCATTGTATGATTTCCAATAAAAAATATAATGGAATAGAATAGTCCAATATCCACCAATGAAGAGGAAATCGAGGAAAAAAAGAAACGAATGAACGGACGATAAACAAGATAGGAATCTTGGAATATTCGAAAATGGGAACCTTTATTTCCATCGCTATATATTGTTTTGATAGGGATCGTAGTCATTCGATAGCCGATCTTTGGTAAAACTAGCAGTTGATTGATTTCATATTCAAACCGATTTCCTTCGATTTTGAGCAGTTCAGATAAACTAAAGATAGAAAATCCCCTCAGTCCTGTTTGTGTATCCTGTAAGTGGATACCTGAGGAAAGATAATAAAAACCGCTCGTCATTCGATTCCCGAAATAGCTTCGAAAGGGTGTGTTTTCATACGAAAAATCTCTTACACCCAAAAGGAATTCCTGACCATCTAATCGATCTACTGCCACTAGCATTTTTTGGATGTCTTCGATTTCATGCTGACCATCACTGTCTGCTGTGACAACGCCAGTAATGTCTGGATAGGAATCAAGTATAACTGAAAAGCCGAATTTTAATGCATATCCCTTGCCTTTGTTGTCAAAGTAGCTGATTTTAGTGATATTAGGATGTTCCATTCGCTGAAACAGTTTTTGATAGGTTTTCCCACTTCCATCATCAACAATGATAATCGGTACGTTTACAGATTGTGCTAATTGATTAATGAAGAATACAGTGTTTTCTGTGGGTTCGTAGATTGGAATTAATAGAATAGCTGACATATACTCACCTGCTTTTATTTGAAATTGTAGTTATTGTTGCAAGTGAAACTTAAGGGCTTCTTAAAAACTAAGAGAATCACCTCTGATTTTGTAAAGACTTTTAAAAGACAGTTACATGGATGTTCGTTATCAAAGCAAGACAAATTCCCTATCGTCATTTGAGGAAATGCGGTAAAATAAAGGAAATGAACAATAACTGGAGGGATTTGTATTGGACAGCAAAACTAGAAAACAACTGCAAGAAAAATTAAAACAACGTACACATTTGCTCCCTTCCGTCTTTCAACAGTTTTTAGAAGAAAATCGCTCTTCTTTATCATTAGGTAGTCGCTATGAATATGCAAAAGATTTCCATTTGTTTACTGATTATTTGAAAAAAGTATTTTCTGAAGAAGTGGATGATCAGCTGATTATCCGTTTAGAAAAACAAGATTATCAGAATTTCTTAGCTAAAATCTATCGACATACTCGTTCGTTCCAAACTACAGCGAACCAAGAAACGGAGCAATTGTTTGAAAATAGCTATTACGGGATTTCGAGGAAGCAATATTCATTAAATCATTTTTTACGATTTTTATATCAAAAAGGACTAATTGAAGAAGAGATCTCTCTTTTGGGTACAAGTTTACCGGAAACAACTAAAGCAGCTCCGCGATATATCGATGCAGAACTTTTCAAAGATTTTGAGCATTTGTTTATCCCGATTGAAGGCTTTCAAACAAGCAGAGAAGCTAGCTTTGAAGAAAAGAATAGACCGAGGAACCTTGCGATTACTGCCATTCTTCTGTATTGCGGATTAAAGATCCATGAAGTAGTAGAACTTAAACGTAAAGATGTATCTTTGACCAAGCAGGTTCTTAATCTGAATAGAAAAGAAAACAGATTGAGTAAAGTACCAATACCAAAAGAAGCGATGCCGTTTCTGGAGAACTATTTTAAGTTAACAGCAAAAAATACGGACGAAAATTCTTTTGTTTTTCGTTCCTCGCATGATCAACAAATTTCTCCTCGGACTATTCGCCAAATTTTGAGCAAAATCACAGTGTATAAGAATGTATCACCAGAATTATGCCGAAAAACCTATCGCTATTATACCGAACTATATTTAGATGATGCTGACGCGGTAAACTATTTATGCGGTAATCGATACCTATCTTCCCACTCTTTTCAAGAAATCTGGGAAAAAATGGTTGATTTTTCTTATCACGAATTAGCGGCATTCGTTCAGGTTTCTATCACATAGGAACCTGAACTTTTTTTCACAATAAACTATATTATTGTATAAAGGTTTATGTTACGATTATCTTGAGTTTGTATATTACTTAACAAAAGATAATGGAGTGTGAATGATGGAGACCATAACGTATTCCCCTTTGAATTTATTTACGAATTTTCAAGAAGCTGCAGCTGGCTTTTCCGAGACCCCGATTATCTGTGATCAGCCGCTTTCTGCTTTTCCTGAGTTAGGACTTGAAACAACTTACAAAAAATGCTTTGAAAGTGTGTTAGATCGAGCTTATCAATTGGCCCATCTTGGTGTGAAATCTGGAGACAAGGTCATTATCTATAAGAGTTCCGCTTTTGACACATACCTCCTCGCTGTTTCTGTGTCTTACCTTGGTGCAGTGCCTGTCATGACTTCTTATCATCTACCAACAGCGACAATGGAAGTATTTATCGACCGTTTAGAAGACCCCTTCGTTTTATTTGATGATGAGACAAAAAAACGAGTGGAAGAAATTTCAAACGGGACTAAATCAAAACAGATTCCTATTGTTTATTTACTGGAGCAACCTACTTTTCCTGTTCCCCAATCATTTTTAGCTAAAAATGAAATTTCTTATATGACCCATACTTCTGGTACAACTGGTATCCCTAAGCTTATTTGTCATTCCGCTCATTCTATGGGCTGGCGAACGAAATGGCAAAAAACTGTTTTTGCGAAAATTTCAGAAAAGAAATTAATCGCTTTTCACATTTCCCCCGTACATTCTAGATTCAATATTGGCATCTCTTCTTTGATGTCCATGGGTTTTCCTATGATGCCTTTAGCAGACGCACAAAGTTCAAAAGTTATTCGTATGTTGGAAACCCACCGACCAATCGCATTAGAGACTCATCCGAATAACTTTGTTCAGTGGAGTTTTACTGCTAAAGAACATCCAGAAGCTTTCTCTGGCATCCGTTATTATCACTCTACTTTTGATGCCATAAACAATCAGACAATGGAAACATTTTTGCGAACATCAATAACACAAGATGCGGTATTCCTTCAAGTATATGGCCAAAGTGAATGTGGACCAATGATTCTTAAGGCTCATACACTGGAAAGTTTGAAAACGAGTGATGCAAGAGATATGGGCGTTGGACTGGAAGACATGACAAGCGCTCGGATCACAGATTCAATTGGGAATGTCCTTCCTGAAAATACAGATGGTCATATACAATTACTGTCTAAAGGACGGGCTTTGACTTATTATAAGGAAGATGCACGGTTCCAGGAAAATGTTTATGGCGATTGGTGGGATAGCGGAGATTACGGATTTATGGATGAGCGTGGTCACCTATTTTTGAAAGATCGGCAAGTGGATTTGATCGAAACGATCAACAGTACATTAGCTATTGAAGACTTTTTATTAGATTCGTTAGATTTTTTGGCAGAAGTAGTGATTGTAAGGGATAAAAATCATTCTCCACAGCCGATTATTGCTTTAGCTCCTGATAAAGAAATGGATTGGAATCGCTGGTGGGAGCAAGTCCATGAACTTCCCCGTTTGAACGCCCCTATCATCCGTGACTTTGATGCAATCCCGCGAACAGCTACAATGAAAGTTCAGCGGCTTCAAATCGAGAAAGAATTAAAAACACAAAACAACTAATCGTTTTTAAGTGGTTGTTAAAAAGCTGTCCTGCATCAAGTAATAAGAACAGCCAAACAAAAGTGGTTCCTCATATTTTGCCGTTTGTTGAGCTAATATCGAGGACCAGCTAATTGAACATCGTTTATTTGGAAAAAGGGAATGTGACACGATTTTTGTTACATTCCCTTTTCGCTTCTTTTGAAAATTGGATGAGATAAAAATATGCCAATTGGCTGTTTTTCTTTTTTGAAAATTTCGTTATACTCTTATTCATGGAGGGAAATGTTATGAAAAGAATCTTGACGATTGGTGGTTCTGATCCATTTGCTGGCGGAGGAATCCAAACAGACTTAAAAACTTTTGAAGATTTTGGTCTATTCGGGCTAAGCGCCCTGACATCTATAGGGGTACTAGATACGAATGGGCGATTTATCTTGGAATCTATTCCTTCAGAATTGCTTGAACGACAGTTGGCTTCAATTGATCAAATGACTACATTAGATGGAATCAAGATCGGGTTATTAAATTCAAGTGAAGCAATCATGGTTGTTCGAGACTTCATAAAAGCAAAACAAAATATCCCAATCATCTTAGACCCTGTTTTGGCATTCAAAGAAACTGAATCTGTGATCAATCAATTGTATATTTCACAGCTCATCGAAGAACTTTTTCCACTTGTTACGATGATTACGCCTAATTTGGCAGAAGCTGCTTTACTTTCTGGTCAAGCTCTCCCCTCTTCGTTGATAGAAATGATCCATCTCGCTAAAGAGCTCACTGCTTCAGGAGCAAAGAAAATTGTAATAAAAGGTGGCACAAGGATGGCTGGCGAACAAGCTGTGGATCTTCTCTATTCAGTTGACCATCATGAGGTGTTTTCTCAGAAAAAAGTCGACACCCCAACAGTAAATGGTGCCGGTTGTGCCTTTTCTTCTGCAATAACAGCGAATCTTGTATTAGGATTAGATGTTTCAAAAGCCGTAGCAGAAAGTAAAAAATTTGTTGCCCATTGTATTTCCAATGGCGTGCTGATGAATGATCATACGGGAAGCGTCTGGTCTGGCGGTATCCAAAAAGGAGGAACGATAAATGAAAACTAAACAACTAACAATCTATGCGATGCTGATTGCGTTGACCGTTGCACTTTCATTAACTATTTTGATCCCTGTGCCGGCTACGAACGGTTTTGTGACATTATGTGAGGCTGGAATCTATACTGCTTCTTTTCTTTATGGTCCAATGGGTGGATTAGTTGTCGGTGCTTCCAGTGGCCTATTAATCGATTTGATTTCAGGGTATCCGCAATGGGCTATTTTTTCATTAGTGATTCACGGATTACAAGGATATGTTGCCGGATCTTTCAGTAAATCTTCTACTCGCATGTGGCTATTTGGTCTTTTTTTAGGAAGCTTAGTTATGATCGTCGGCTATGGTATCGCCGGTTGGATTTTGTATGATTGGCCGGCTGGAGTGGCTTCTATCCCAGGGAATATCTTTCAAAATCTTATCGGTATGGGCCTTGCCTTTCCTATAACTGCAAGTCTTCAACGTATTCAAGCACGGAAGCAATATTAATTGAAAAGAAGGTTTTAGAGAATGAAGTTGTCAGAAAAAGAATTGAAAGTTCAATTGACTGAAATAGTTAATGACGTATTGGCTGAGGCACACTTGAAAAAAGGAGATCTCTTTGTTTTAGGGTGCAGCACAAGCGAAGTCGTCGGTGGACATATTGGAAAAAATTCCAGTGCGGAAGTTGGTCAGTGGATCATTCGTACGTTAAAAGAGCTATTAGATCCTAAAGAAATTGCGTTAGCTGTCCAAGGTTGCGAACATCTGAATCGAGCATTGGTGGTAGAACGAACAGTGGCAGAAGCAAAAAAATTCGAAATCGTCTCTGTTATTCCTGCATTACATGCTGGAGGTGCTTGTTCTGTTGCTGCTTTTGAGCAGTTCAATGATCCTGTCGAAGTAGAGCATGTAATTGGGCAAGCCGGCATCGATATCGGTGACACTTCGATTGGTATGCATATCAAACATGTCCAAGTGCCTGTCAGACCTCGTTTGAAAACCTTGGGACAAGCCCATGTGACAGCCCTTCGCTCTCGTCCTAAATATATCGGTGGTCCTAGAGCAAATTATTAAGATGGGTAAATCAGAAAAACTTCCTCGGAAAGTCCAACTATTGAACTTTAACGAGGAAGTTTTTTAATTGTTTGTTTTATACAGACAAGCTTCATAAGGTGCTAGTGTTCCTTTTTTTTCAAAGTTTCCGTTAGAAGAATTTGACAAGAGTAATGCCCATGACTGATCTGCTTCTTTTGGGAGTTCATAGTCAGCAAATGATTCTGTCAAGTTTACCATAATAAGATACTGTTCATCTTCTAAATCTCTTTCATAGACATATAGTTGTGGATGTTCATGAAGATATTCTTTAAAAGAACCGTATATCAGGCCTTTATTGATTTGTCTAATGCGGATCATGTTCTTATAGAATTGCAAGATCGAATCCGGTTCATGTTCTTGTTGTTCTACATTGATCGTTTTGGTATTTGGATTAGTGATCATCCAAGGCTCCTGTGTAGAAAAGCCAGCATATTCTTCTGAAGTCCATTGCATGGGTGTTCTGCTATTGTCTCTGGTGGTTTCACGAATAATATCCAATGCTTCTTCTCTTGTCTTACCTTCCGCAAGAAGCCTTTCATAAAGTCTTTTCGAATCCACTGCATCAACTTGATCGATCGATTCAAAAGGCATATTCGTCATCCCGATTTCTTGTCCTTGATAAATAAATGGCGTTCCTTGCAAAAAGAAATACATCATAGCGATTGCTTTTGCAGACATAGCCCAAAATTCGGGACGGGTATCTCCGAACACAGAAACGGCACGAGGAACATCATGGTTTTCCATATATAAAGCGTTCCATCCGATACCATCTAGGGAAGTTTGCCAAGCACTTAATGCATGTTTTAACTTAAGGACGTCTAATTGCCCTTCTTTTTCTTGCTGCCAAATATGGATATGATCGAATTCAAAGATCATATCGAAATAACCGTCTTTTCCTACCCATTCCGGCCCTTCTTCTGCAGTGACGCCGCTTGCTTCTCCGACTGTCATGATATCGTACTCTTCGAAAACATGTTTTAAATCAGTCAAATGTTCTTCGATTCCCGAGACATTTTGAAAGGGTGAAAAAGGGTTCTCTGTGGCTTTTACTGAATATTCATCTTTTTTTACATGAGAAATCGCATCTAAGCGAAATCCGTCTATCCCTTTATCTAGCCACCATCGAATCATATTGAATAGTTCTTCTTTCAATTTCTCACTTTCCCAATTTAAGTCTGGTTGTTCTTTCGCAAAGACATGCAGATAATACTGTCCAGTTTCGTGAGAATATTCCCAAGCAGAGCCGCCGAAAATCGATGTCCAATTATTTGGTTCTTTGCCATCTACTCCATCGACCCAAATGTAATAATCTCGATAAGGACTTTCTTTGGATTTCTTCGATTCTTCAAACCATTGATGCTGATCCGAACTGTGGTTGATGACAAGATCCATAATGACTTTGATTCCTAGTTCATGTGCTTCTTTCAGCAATAAATCAAAATCTTCCATCGTTCCGAATCGCTTTTCTATGTCTTGATAGTCACTTACGTCATAACCATTATCGATAAATGGAGATTGATAGATTGGATTGATCCAGATAAATCCGATGCCAAGATCTTTCAAGTATCCAAGTTTTTCGCGGATCCCATTGATATCTCCTTGTCCATCGCCGTTGCTATCTTTGAAACTGGCCGGATAGATTTGATAGCCTACTGCTTCTTTCCACCATTTTTGTTCTTGTATCATATCGTTTCACTCCTTTAACGGTCCCTCTTGATTATAACCGATTCTATTTTAGAAGTATCCTTGTTACCGGTAACTAGAAACGAAAAGCTCAACGAATCTGCTAAGTGCGTTCGTTGAGCTTTATTTTATCATAGATAACGGGCAATCAATTGAATCATTTGCTTGGGAAATTCATTTAGGTCAGTAATATCTACAAAACGGCTTTCACCGTAGATCAACTTGATCTCTTCTTTGTCTTGACCAATAGCTGCG
The DNA here is from genome assembly GCF_032465635.1 of Enterococcus sp. 2STP. Lineage (NCBI taxonomy): Bacteria > Bacillati > Bacillota > Bacilli > Lactobacillales > Enterococcaceae > Enterococcus > Enterococcus sp. 2STP. The sequence continues at coordinate 118,478 of NZ_JAWDJH010000018.1, read as the reverse complement.
GAAACAAATAATATGCCTTGACGCTCGTATTCTTTCAAAACAGACTGGATGTCCTCTTTTGCTTTTTTGCCAGTATAATCTGGCAACGCCTTTGGCTGACCGTCACTAATATTAAGCAACAGTTTGGTTGTGGCGGATTGTCTGTTTAATTTTTCCGCTGCTAAACGAAGTGCCGCTCCATCACGATTATTTTGTCTTGGTTTCATAGTGACTAATTTTTCATTTAACCATTGAAACCCGTCTTCAAATTCTTTATAAGAAAACAAAGAAGTCTTTTCTCTTGCTGAACGGTCTGCTGTATCCCCGTAAATCAACAAGGGGATATCGACTTTCTTAGCAAATTCGGCAATGGCGATCGCTGCTTTTTTTGCCGCTTCGATCCGATCATCCCGTATCATTGATCCAGATTCATCGATCCGCACAGCTACCGCTAAGGAAGGTTGCTCATGTGGCGGGTTCTTTTTGTCAAAATTTCTCAAATCACCATATGCTACTCTACTTGCGTTAAACCGCTGTCCTTCATATTTTCCCTTTTGGTACGTCTCTGTTTGTTCATTATCCAGTAATTCTAAAATTTGTCGGCTAAGTGATTCTACTATCGGCATGACTTGCATTTGTAGCTCACGTGCTTCTTGCGTTTTTCCTTGGAAAGCTGGTCGGTGAACGATGAGACCTTCTTTTTCATGAATCGTTTCCTTCATGATTTGCCGCGCTTCTTTATTTAATTGCTTCTTGATTTCCTTATCATGTTTTTCCATGTCAGAGGCAGACATTTCTTGGGAATCCTCTTCTGTTTGTTGTTGTTCCTTCTGATTTTTCCCTTCGATATCGCTCTTGCGTTCTTTTTGCATTTGAGGAGGCATCTCGTTTTTTTCTGTTGTTTTCTCTAGTCTCTCTGCTCCCTCATTTGGTTCTTCAGCAGACAGTTGTTTCTTTTCATCTAAGCGCAAAGTTTCTTCAGCATCTTCAGTGATGTTTCGTTCGTTTGCTTCTTCGGCGCTGATAGTTCTTCCTTTTGCATGCTCAGATTGAGGTTCTATTTGAGGATAGCCCCATTTTTCTTTTCTCAAAATGTCTTGAAGTTCCAATAGCAATCCACTCTCAGACAAAGCTTGCTCAAGGATCGCCAATTCATCTGGATCAGTGGATAATTTATACAAAACTTTTGGATAAATCGACTGGAGTAAATCTTGTCCTTGCTTATAGGTATTCGCCCAATAAAAATATGAACGCATTCCTGCTACACCTTTGATGGCATTTGCTTTTGCAGTTTCATCCAATAAACGGATAATCTCTGCCATCTTCATAAGGAGTTCTTGATTTTGAATCTGGGTTTTCGCCATCGCACGTTCTGCCATGACTTCTAAGGCAGGAAGATCCATTTTTTCCGCATGCTGCATCCGATCTCTTAAGGATTCATTTAAGGGTCGATTTCCTTGATAGTTTCGATTTGTGGTAATGACAATAATACAATCTGGATGGCGACGAATGATTCCTGTTGGCAAATTCAACATCCCATTGGGTTCGAGCGCTGAGTTAAGTGCCACAAGAACAGAAGCATCACGGATGACAGTCGGCTCTTGGATCTCTAATAGATATCCTTTTTCGATCGCTCGAACGATTTCAGAAGGATAATAACTATAATGGATTGCATCTGGATAATCGGCTTCGATTCTTTGAACTAACTCTGCTAATTTTTCTTTGGCAGAAAAAGAATCAATGCCGTAATGGTTCTGGATCAGTGTCAGTACAGCTTCAAGTGTATCTGTTTGGTAAATAGCTTCCAGCAATTCTTGGTCTTGTTCTTTATCGGAATCTACTACAGGTAATAAGGCGCCGAACACATCTGATTTATCCATATCTGCAAAACATGTCACTTTTGTATAGGGAAGTTGCAAATCAGCAGATAGTGCTTTTGCTAACTGTGTCTTACCCGATCCGGCGTCTCCTTCTAAAAGAACGTTACTGATTTTCATTTCAGGATCTTGCCAATTTTCTTTGATTTCAGAGGCGATCCGCCACTCTTCTGCACTTGTCCGATGGCTTTTCGGTTTCTTCCAGATCATTTGCTTTTCTAGCCGTGAAAAGGTCCGGTTTTCTGTTAGTGAGAAATTCTCCATGCTTCTCTTCCCCTTTTGATCATCTCTGTCTATTAATATCCTAACTCATCTAAAAGACGTTTTAAAATACGGAATCGTTCCCCAATCAGTTCTCCGTCTTTTTGTAGTGTATCGTAATACAAAATAATGTCTTCATCGATCTTTGGATTTTTGGTATCTACCTCGACTGTCATCCGGTTTCCCTGCAAACCAATGATGTCCACAACTGGATTTTCTGGATCATAGAATTTTTCATAACGATAAGCATCTTGAAAGTATAAACTTCCTTGTGCAGCTAAGATCGCTAAATCTAAAATACGTGTAATTGGTAATTCTTCTGATTGTCGAGACCATTTTTCTCCAGTATGTCGCCATACTTTGCCTGATATGTCGACTTTTCCACGGTCATTCCATTGAGCGAGACCCAAAGAAAGACCTTTTGCGTCCGTATTCAATGCATTTCTTCCATCAACTTTATCGTAGTCTTCTACAACGAGCACTGGTTTATGTTTTAAATTTGTAGGTATTTCCATGATTTTAACTCCTCGTCTTTCTATTTTTAGTAAACTAGTAAATCAGTAGTTTACTAATTTACTAAACTATATGCGACATTATAAATGACTGAAGAGAGAAATGCAAAGAAAAAGAGCCTGTTTGTTAGAAACACATAAAAACATCATCTTGCTCTTCTGCACGTTCATTTATCGCGTGAATAAAGAGCAAGATGATGTAGAATATTTTTGGTATGTTTTTTGAATAAAAGGAATTATTGCGCTGAAATGGCGATGCCGATGGCTTTTTCGCCTAAATGTGTACCAATGACTGGTCCAAAATGACCAACTTCGATTTCTGCATTTGGATATTTTTTCTGCAATTTCTCTTTTTCCGCAATCGCTACTTCTAAATTGTTTGCATGTATCACGTAAAGTTTGACTGGCGGTTGTATTTCGTTATTTCTTTTGCCAATGATTTCTTCAGCCCGAGCAAATGCTTTTTTACTTGAACGGATTTTTTCGAATAAAACAATTTTTCCTTCAGAAAATGTCAGGATCGGTTTGATTTTCAATAGGCTACCAATCAGTGCAGCGCCATTGGTCAATCGCCCTCCCCGTACTAAATTGTTCAAATCATCTACAATTAGATAAGCGTAAGTATTATCTCGAATTCGATCGACATGCGCAAGTATCTCATCAAGGGGCTGACCTTCATCATTTAAGTCTAAGGCAGCTTCTACCATATGTCCCATCGGCATACTAGTGATCTTAGAGTCATAAGGAATGACCGTTACTCCACTGATATCGTCTTTCATCGCAAATAAGGTGTTGACGAAACCAGAAATACCTGAAGAAAGATGGATACTTAAAATCGTGTCATACCCTTTCTCTTTCAATTCCTCATATAAAGCCAAAACTTCCCCTACGACAGGTTGTGAAGTAGTAGGAAAATCTTTACTGTTTTTTAAAAGTCCATAATATTCATCCGCTTCGATATCGATTCCTTCGTTATAAATTTTCCCATCCATAATCAAAGGGATTGGAATCACGAATAAGTCGGGATGGTTCTTGATACGTTCCGGCAGATACGCCGAACTATCTGTAACTACTGCAAGTTTCATGTGTTTAATTTCCTCGTTTCAAAGAATTTTTCCAGACCTCATAACTATATCATAAGTAAGATTAGATATGAAACTAAAATTGGAAAATAGAAAAACGACAAGCGTAATCATACGAGTTGCCGTTTTTCTAGTGACAGCAAAAAGACGACTAGTTAGCCTATTCTTTGCTTCCGCTACGATGTTTAACATTTTTCAACATTCGGAACCCATTTTTTCCGAATTGAGAAAATAAAAATACTAAACCCCCAATACTTCCTAAAGCCACACAATAAACCATTGCATAACTTTTTGATTCCATTGACAATCGCTGATTCAGCAAAAAGAAAATGATAAAACATACCGCAAGCATAATCAAGGTAGATCGGAAAGTTTTTAAGAAAAAACTGCTGATTTTTGCTAAAGGTGCTATTCGGTATTCTTTGCACATAAAGTGATAACCACGAACAAAGACGATGCCGAATGCCAAGCCATTTGATAAGCTCATCCCGTATCCGCCAACTAGACCTAGTCCGATTACTTGGAAGATGACTTTCAGGATAATTGCTTCTACAGTTAGTCGAATCGCAAAACGATGGTGGTTCAGAGATTGAAGCATCGTAGACAGAATCGTGAATAAAGAGAAAAACAAAGAAGCTAACAAAGCCATTTGGAAATAACCAACACTTTCAGGATCATAACCAAAAAACAATGTGTATAATGGACCAGCTAATAAAGACATCCCGGTCAATGAAGGAAGAAGGATCAATAACGCAATCGAAAAACTGTCTCCTACTGTCTTTTCGATTTGTAAACGATCTTTTTTCTTCATTGTGCTTAGTATTGGCAAACTACTTATAGCAACTGTTCCTACCATGGAAATCAGGATCAATGTCAGTTTGTTTGGATTAACAGAAGCACGACTGAATAAGAATTCCAGTTGCTGATCTGCAATCTCTGGACGGAAAAAGTGAAGCAGTGGTTTCATCGTTACTTGGTCGATCATTTGAACGATAGTAATGACGGAGCCGACAAAAATGAACGGTAGTGTTTCCCGAATGATAGAGACAGAGGCAGATCGGTTTTCTCTTTCGAAGTAACGGCTGGAAATCAAAAAGTCTTTAAGTTCAAAGAAGTCTTTTCTGCGTCCGACGATATACATATGGATAATCGCAGCTAATCCACCAAAGAAAGAAGCAACTGTACTGATCAATACAGCTTCTAATATGGTTCCGTCAGTCAATACGCGCAAGTAATAAGTACCAGCCAAGATAACGATCACTCGTACAGCTTGTTCAATAATCAAAGAAGTTCCATAAGGTCGTAAATCGTTTTTCCCTTGGAAGTATCCTCTCATTGCACTCAAAATCGGGATAGCAACCAAAGATGGGCATAAACTTCGGATAGCTAGTATCCCGTTGTTAACGTTAGCGATTGGACTGATTCCGGCTAGTAAAGGAGCAAATAAATACATCAACGCAGCAGAGGCAATACCGATGACGAACATGATATTGATCGTGCTTCGAAAAATCAGCCGACAAGCAGCGTTATCTCCTTCTTTTGTTGCTACAGCTACTTTTTTTGCAATCGCATTTGGAAATCCGACTGTACCAAGCATCAGGAACAATCCATATGGAAGATAGCCAACATTGTATAATGTCGTAGCAAGCATACCATCTTGATTGTTCCCCATCATACTTAGCCAGGGAATCAAATAGACTACCCCTAAAACTTTACATAGAAGATTAGCAAAGGTTAGCCAAAATGTTCCTTGCATCAATTTTTTATTCATCTAATTTCCCTCAACTATTCTTTCATAAAATAAACATCTTCCCTATTATAGCAAAAAAACATAGAAGGACAAATCCCTCTTTAATTCTTAAAACAAAAAAGAGCTTGCATCATAAGTCAACACTAATCTTTTTATCCGAACAAATGAACTTGCATCCACAATTGGCTGATGCAAATGCAATTTGGATAGATCAGTTTGAACAACTTATGTCGCAATCTCTGTTTTTTAGGGAATAAAACAGTTTAAAGCATGGACAGTAAAAAGACAGACGCAAGTCCTGTCAAAACTGACAATGCCATCGAACGTGTTTTGTAAGCCACACCTGCTACTAGAATCATTGCAGCTATTTTGATATTCCAAGCAATATCCAGATGTTCATGAGTAATGAAGACATCTTTGAAAGCTAACGCCGCAAACAATGCTACTGGTACATACTTCATCCAGTCACTAAACCAAGACGGCACTTTTCGATGAGTAAAATAAAGCATCGGGAACAAGCGCGGAATATACGCAACGATGAACAGACAAGCAACTAAAAACAGCAAATATAGTTTAGTCATGATGGTTGGCCTCCTGTTCCGGGAAGTTGAAGAGCGGTTCATTGACATCTTTACCGCGATCCCTTAGTTTCTTGGCTTTTTCTTTTTTAAATGCCTTCTCCAACATAAATCCGGCAAATGAAGCAATAACAGTAGCTGCAATCAAGCCGAATGTGTTTTGGAATAATACCATGAAGATCACCCCTAATACACCTGAAAACAAACCTGTAAAGATCAGTAGTGCGTTTTTCATTTGCATGACAAACATAAATATGAACATAGCAGTCAAAGCAAAATGGACAAGGTCAGCATCTACTCGAATCACCGAGCCAAAAAAATTACCGATCATGTTGCTACCGGCCCATGCAGCCATTGAGAACCAATTGACATATAAAGCCTTTCTTTTGTTCCAAGAGGGGTCAGTTGAGAACTTTAAGTAGTTCACCGCATAGTTTTCATCATTCAGTGATTGAGAAAAGACAGCTAAAAACGTCCGCTTTTCTTTTTTCATAAAACCGGCAAGACTTGCTCCTAATAATGTATAGCGTAATTCTAAAAAGAAAACCATCAATAATGTCGTTGCAAATGATGCTTGCGTCGTAAGCATAGATGCAACTAAAAACTGCGCGCCGCCGGAAAAGACCAGAATCGATAACAGCCCTGATAAGAGAGGATCAAATCCAACTTTTTGCAACAATACTCCGCAAGCTAATCCCACTGGTATATAGCTTATACAAAGCGGCATCACTGCATGCAAAGCTTGAAGCCATGGCGCACTTTTCTTTTTGTTCATTAAAATATCTCCTTTAATTACAACAAATAAACAGCGGACTCATTGTAACATAAATTCGCTAAATTGTAGCCGTTTTATTTAAAAACAAGATTATATTTTTCTCATTTTTGCTTCAATTCATGAACATACGTTTTATTTGTGAGAATAATTTGGGTCATATTTATCTGTTTCAATGTATATATACATCTTCTTGTCAGGAAGAGACTGACGCATATTTTTTTCAATATCATTGATGATCGAATACGTTTCATTTTCTTTGTTTCCAACAATATCTGCTTTTGCAGCGACTAAAATTTCCGTTGGACTTAAATGAACGGTTTTGATATCAATTAGCCGACTGATCTCAGGTCGTTCAAAGGCTAACTTGATTTTTGATAAATCGCTTGCTGTCACACTTTCACCAATGATCAGACTATAAAATTCTTTTGCTAGGAAAATCGCAGCTCCCATCAGTAAGAAACCGATCAGTAATCCGCTGATAGCATCAAATGCAGCAATCCCGGTTGCATAAGTCAAGATTGTTCCCGCTAAAGCCAAGACCAAACCGATTACAGCACACAAGTCTTCCGTAAATATAATCAGTATTTCACTATGTCGACTTTCGCGCAAAAAGCGCATCGTGGAAAGATTTTCAGTATTCAATTCTTTGATTTCCTTCATTGCGACACGCAAAGAACTTCCTTCGATTACCAAACCAAATAACAAAATGGCAATGACAATGATTGGATTACCAACTTCATGGGATGGATGCGTCAATTTTTCAAAAGCTTCCATCACCCCTAGTGCTCCCCCACCGAAGAAAAGCATCATTGCGACGATCGTACTAAAAAAGTATTTTGCTCGGCCTTCACCAAATTGATGCAAGTCGCTCTGACCTTTATTAGCTTGTTTATCGCCAAATAGCAGCAAAATCTGATTACTACAATCAACGATACTATGGATGCTTTCATTCAGCATGGCGGCACTGCCACTGATTGCATAGCCGACAAATTTGCTGATAGCAACTAGAATATTAGCTCCTAGAGCAGCAATTACGGAAAACATTCCGCTTTTTTTAAAATTTTCCATATTCTTTTCCTTCTTTCATCAAGTGAACTGACTAAAGAGCAGCAATATCCGCCCTTTAACAGTTTTTATGAAACTTATAATTTAGATAAATTGAAAATGACCGATTGTCCATTGTTCAATTCGATCTCTTTTGCCCCAGTAGTAGCACTTTTCCCATCCACAGTAAACATCCAATAGGTTTGATTCTTTTCATCCTGAGAATGCCCTTCAAGCGAAGTGATGAAGCCATCATTTTCCTCGACTTCAAAATTTTGTTTCAAAATAGTCAGCAAAGTTTCTCCTTTTTTGAAAGTCACTTCTTTTTTCAAAAAGTTTTGACCATTTTCTTGTAACGTGATCGTTGCTTTTTGCGATGTTTTTACTTCCTCCTTTTGGTTGGAAGTCGATGGTGTGTTGGTTGTACTACAACTTGTCAACATGAGTACACTGACACTCATTGCAAGCAGACTATAAATTATTTTTTTCATTTTTTCCTCCTGAATGATTGTAAAAACGTTTGACGACTGGCAGAAAAACAAGGAAGAACACAACATTACCTATACTGTGCATCAGATCAAACGACACCCCTTGAAGGTAATAGACCCAAGGTTGAGGTAAATGATAGAGCAGCGTATCGAAAACAGTCATCCCTATTCCATAAACTATACCTGCTAGAAAAAAGCAGGTTCCTTTTAACCAGAGATTCCTTCGGATTGTTCTTCTCGAGCAGAAAATTGAAAACAACGCCAGAACGACGGTATAGCTGAGCCACTGACCGAAGACCCATGGACCCACACCAAAATAAAAACTGCTGATTGCGATAGAAAGACTCATGACAATTAGCGCATCTTTCAAGCTTAAGTAAAGAACTATAAACAAAAAAATAGCAGTCATTGGCTGGAAATTCGGAATAAATTGAAAAGCGATCCTACCTGCTACACAAGCAGCAGACAATAAGCTAAGCTGGGCGATTTTATTTGTGGACATTCTTGATGTAACTCCTCCTTCACCAGCAGATGATTCACGTTCATTCAGTACATACAGAAAAGACTTGTGACAATTATTCTGGATAACTGCCGCAAGTCCTTTGGAACAGAATTATCTGAATGACCTCTGGTAATCCAACTTATCCAATCAGGACTTTCTCACCATTAACGGAACCAAGAATTCGTAATTGATAAAGAAATCAATGACGGATCGTGGGTAATCTCCAGATGAGATCGACAAGACCGTTTGATCTTTTTCGTTTGTTGCTATCGTTAAAGACTGTCCTTTATCTAATCGTACTTGATAAGTAGTTTCGTTGATCTTTTCCATATCATAGGATGGATTTTTCATCGCCACGATAAAAATATCATCCAATACTTCATTCGTCAATTCAAATTCGCTCTGAAGGTTCAAACGAAGTGGCTTCGTATTGTCTAGTAGTGTCTGATTAACTGTAAAACCAAGTGTTCTAGCGTGGGCTAATAATTGATTCAATTTGTGATTGAAAATCGTGATCTGTCCTGCTGAGAATACTCGATCAACTGACCAGTATCGGATCAAAGAAAGCACTCGATCATCTTGGACATCGATTTCCATCGTCTCTGGTGATACATTTAGAAGACTCATCGATTCCACTTGGTATCGTTGATCGATGGTCGGTAATACAAAGGAAAAGACTAATTCGTTTTGTCCATTCAACGTATAATTGATAGAGAAATGTCTTGTTTTCCATGTGTCATAAGCTGAATTTGATCGTTCCAGACCAATATCATTCAACGGTTTCAGTAATTCATATGTGAAGTATTCGATCAGACTTGTCTTTCCAATCGTTGAGATCGGTTCTTCATTCAATATAAAGCGGTCATATGATTCTAATAATTCGGGAAAATCTGATTCAATCAAATATTTTCTCATACGTAAATCCGCTAATTCTGCTTCCGCTGTTTCAATCAAACTGACGATATCTTGATGATCTTGCTCTTTTCCTTCTAAATACCCGGGATTTTCAGATACTTCATAAGCATGCGTGTTTTCTGAAGTATCCGTATTCGTCGGAGTTACTTTTTCTTTTTCATGGATTTTTGTTTCTTCTGGCATAGGGACTTCTTCTGTGTCATCCAGTGGCTTACTTGTTTGTTCCTCTAATGAAGTGTTCGTTTCTTCATGATCTTCTGTCTGTGCTTCATTTTTTGTCCATTCTGCTTCATCGTGTTCATTCATACTCGGAACCTCCTTCATTAGATTGATTATTAGGATTTTCATTACCAAGATAATTCATCAAGAATTCATGGATTGCTTGACCAAACCCCTCTTTGCTACCGAAATAGCGACTGATTTGCCGTTGCTCTTTTTCTACGATGGCTGCGCGAAGCTGGTCCGCTCTTGCTTCTTGTTTCAATGCTTCTTTTTGCTGCTGGATTGTTTCAGGTGTCTCGATATAAGGAAGCCAGCCTAATTTTTCATTAGATAGCACTTGCTTCTTCTTCTCTAATTCTTGAATTTCTTCCTCGATTTTCTTACGATTCAAGAATCCTTTATTATCGTCCAAATCAGTCATCTGCCGATTGATTTCTTTTATCTGTTCGTCTAGACGTTCGATCTCTGTCTGAGCTGTGATCACCTTTGCGTCTAGCTCATTGATTTTTTTGTCATAGTCCGTTGTCTCCGGTTGGGAATATTTCTCCCATTCTTCATCGATCTTAGGCAAAACAAAAATTTCTGGCAGACTTGCATCGATACCAATTGTAGGGCGATCATGGTAATAAGTGCCGATTTTGTAATAGCTCATCGTTGGTGAGATGCTTTCTACTTGTTCCATAAAAGGAAATTCTTGCAAAAAACGATCATGGATCTTACGCATCAGCAATTGGTCAATCTCATGATTTTCATTTGAGCTTCGTTTTAATTCTTCATTCAATCGGCCGTTGTACAAACGGTAGATCTCAGGAATATCTTCTTCGCGGACAGCTTTTTCAAAAGCCTGTAAATCTTCTAATAATTGGGAAAGATTCATGCTTGCTTTTTCTTTGATATCATAAAAAGAAGACGATTCTTTTGCTGTATCCTGATTCGTGCTCGTCTCCTCTAGTTCGCCTTGCTCATAATTTGTGTTTGTATCTGGCTCTTTCATACTACTTGCCTCCTCTTACTCATCTGATTTTCACTTATTAATACCTCAATAGTACCATTTTCTGTAAAAAATTGTTATAAAAAAGAGCGGGCAATGCTCCATAAAACAGGCTGCACCAAAATTTGGCACAGCCTTTTTTTCGATCAACTAGTCTTTGATATCTGATTCATCTGATAGGACAGAATCGAATACAATGACTTTTATCATATTCTTTTATTTACTAGGCAGATCTCTTGTTGTGAAATGAATGCGCTGATGGTCATCACGAGTTAGTTGCGTTTCTTCGTTTAAATAAGTAAACGTCAATTGTTCTAATTCGGGATCTTCAAGCATTTTTTCATAACCGGTAAAAATCGAACGGATATAGTGTTTATATGCGTTTTTCTTTTTCTGTCTTTTTTTCATGTAGCACCTTCCTTATCAAAAACTATCATACCAATGAATAACTATCTAGACAAGTTGGTTTAAACCATTTTCTTTGTTTTTTTGAGGAATTTTGCTCTTCCAGTTGACGAATCCAAAAAAAAATGAAAAAATGCTTTAGTACTTAAGGAGGGAACCCAGTGAAAAAAATTGGTTTTGATTCAGAGAAATATATTGAAGAGCAGTCCGCGTATATTTTGGAACGAGTGAACCACTATGATAAATTATATTTGGAATTTGGTGGAAAGCTAGTGGATGACAAACATGCAAAACGTGTACTTCCAGGATTTGAAGAAGATGCGAAAATCAAATTGCTACAAAAATTAAAAGATCAGGCTGAAATACTGATTTGCGTCTATGCCGGAGACATTGAACGTAATAAGATCCGCGGTGATTATGGGATTACTTATGATATGGATATCTTGCGGCTGATTGATGAATTACGTGGTTATGGATTATTGATCAACAGTGTCGTTATCACTCGCTATAACGGCCAGCCTGCCACGAAAGTCTTTATCAATAAACTAGAAAGACGAAATATCAAAGTCTATAAACATTCAGAAATCGAAGACTATCCAGTCAACGTAGAAAAAATCGTTTCAGAAGATGGGTTTGGGAAAAACGAATACATTGAAACAACTAAACCAATCGTTGTAGTGACAGCCCCTGGACCAGGAAGCGGAAAACTCGCTACTTGTTTGAACCAACTGTATCATGAAAGCCAAAAAGGACATGCGGCTGGTTACTCCAAGTTCGAAACTTTTCCAGTATGGAACGTTCCGTTGAAACATCCATTGAACATTGCTTATGAAGCAGCCACAGTCGATTTGAAGGATGTCAATATGATCGATTCCTTCCACTTTGACGCCTACAATAAAGTAGCTGTAAATTATAATCGAGATGTTGAAACCTTCCCTGTAATCAAACGTATTATTGAAAAAATTACTGGTAAAGAATCTGTTTATCAATCTCCTACTGACATGGGTGTGAATCGTGTAGGATTTGGTATCGTGGATGATGCGGTTGTCCAAGAAGCTTCTAAACAAGAAATCATCCGCCGCTATTTCCAAACAGAGTGTGACTTCAAAAAAGGATTGATTGACGAAGAAGCAGTTAATCGAATCAAACTGATTATGGAAGAAGTCGGATTACGCCCTGAAGACCGAAACGTTGTCGTTCCTGCCCATGATTATGCAGATAAAATTCAAGCACAAAGTCCTACAAAAGATCCTTCTGCTGTGATTGCCATCGAATTACCAGACGAAGTCATTATTACCGGACGTACAAGCTCATTGATGGATGCGTCAGCGGCAGTCATCTTAAATGCAGTAAAACATTTAGCGCATATTGCAGATGACATTCCTTTATTATCACCATTAGTTCTTGAAACAATACAAGGATTGAAGTCAAAGACACTTCATTCCTCTTTGGATGCACTAAGCATCAATGAGGTCTTGATCGCTTTATCAATCAGTGCAGTAACGAATCCAATCGCTCAAGTTGCTTATGATAAACTAGCTGAACTTGAGGGAGCACAAGCCCACTCCACTGTGATGGTCAATAAAAATGATGAACAAACATTGAAAAAACTAGGAATCGATATTACTTGCGCACCTGTTTACCCTTCAGAAAATCTATACTACCAATAGAAAAAACTCACTTATAAAGGTTGAAAACGAAACTATTAGCATTAGCTTAAATAATAGTTTCGTTTTCTTTTTTTAATAGCATAAATAACATTGACGCTATCAATAATGTCTTTATTTGTTTATTCATTTCCGACTTTCCTCCTCTATTCTTAGGACCTGTTGAAATTCTGCAGGAGATACCTCTAAAATTCCTCCTTCATAGTAAACAGTAATCTTGTCTCCTATCTGAAACCCATCATTTTTTTAACGGAAACACTAAATATCTGTCATTTTATTTTTTTAGAATAGAAAAACATTTAATTCCTACAAGAATACTGCCGATAATAAAAAAATTTTTTTCATAACGACTTCCTTCATACATCAGAAAATATATTTCATACCCATTAATTATCAAAAACCTCTTAATTAGTCCTTTAATAGTCTTTTGGAAAGTAAAAAAACAATGGAACATCAGTTTTTTTAGCGTCTTTTATCTGTTTTTTCAATTTATTTTGGTTGCTTTGTATTCTAATGGAAAATGAATGCGTTTTACTCTAAAAAAGTAATGAAAATTTCACTAAAGATTAGTATTTTATTTACAAAACAGGTAAAATAAAACGGAATTTGGAATAGGAGTGATTATTTGAGTTATTTATTAGGTATTATTGGTTTATTTGTCACATTAGGTCTTGCTTATTTGATCAGTAGCAACAAAAAAGCAATCAAATTGAAACCACTAATTGTGATGTTCGTTTTACAGCTTGTTCTTGGTTTCATATTATTACGTACAACTTTTGGTACAGCGGTTGTTTCTGTATTGGCAAAAATGTTTGATCATCTTCTTGCTTTCGCTGGGCAAGGTGTTGACTTTGTTTTTGCCGGTGTAGCAAATAAAGGAAGTGCACCTTTCTTTCTTTCCGTATTGATGCCAATCGTATTTATTTCTGCTATTATCGGGATTTTACGCTACATCAAAATTCTTCCATTGTTTATGAAAGCCGTTGGTCTTGGGTTAAGTAAAATCAACGGAATGGGCAAATTAGAATCCTACAATGGAGTAGCTTCTGCTATTTTAGGGCAATCGGAAGTATTTATTTCCATAAAGAAGGAATTACCTTTCTTATCTGAGAAACGTTTATTCACCATGAGTGTCTCGGCTATGTCTACCGTGTCTATGTCAATCGTCGGATCTTATATGGCACTAATCGATTCTAAATATGTGATCACTGCCCTTGTTTTGAATTTATTTGGCGGATATATTCTGGCTTCGATTGTGAATCCCTATGTATTAGAAGAAAAAGAAGACGAACTAATTATTGAAGAAAACAAAGAACAGACCTTTTTCCAAATGTTGGGAGAATACATTCTTGATGGTTTCCATGTGGCAATCACGGTTGCTGCTATGCTTATCGGATTTGTTGCCTTGATTGCCATGATCAATGCTATCTTTCACGGGATATTCGGTATTACTTTCCAAGAAATCTTAGGTTATATCTTTGCCCCTCTTGCCTTCATCAGTGGAATCCCATGGAAAGAAGCAGTGGATGCTGGTAGTATCATGGCGACTAAATTGGTTACAAATGAATTTGTTGCTATGACAGAATTAGCTAACGGTCATTTCCATTTTACTGAACGCACAACAGCGATCATATCTGTTTTCCTTGTTTCATTTGCCAACTTCTCTTCTATCGGGATCATTTCCGGTGCGATGAAGGGGTTAAACGAAGAAAAAGGAAATCTTGTTGCGAAACATGGGTTGAAGATCTTGTTAACAGCGACTTTAGTCAGCTTTTTAAGTGCTATTGTGACTGGATTACTGGTATAATAAACAAAAAAGCAATGTTGCTTTCAAAAGCTTTGGAAATATTTCCAAAGCTTTTTCAGTTGCTCAAATATCAAAGGAGAAATGATGATGAATTATTGCTATGTGTTTATCGGTCCTTCTGGTTCTGGGAAAACTTCACTCGCAGAAGCTGTTTTTCAGCCGGAACAAAAGATCATTACTTACACGAATCGATCACCAAGACCTGGAGAAAAAGATCAAGAGGATTATTATTTTGTATCTGACGATACATTCAATCAGATGATCAAGCGAGACGAATTTGCAGAGTGGGATCAATATGCTCAACATAAATATGGTTCCAGCAAAGCAGAGATTACCAAAAAACTGAAGGAAGGAAATTGTTATGCCGTTTTGACGGCAAATGGTTTTTGGCATTTATACGAGTATTTTGGCACGGTAGTCCGTCCGATCTTTATTACGATTTCTAAAGAAACATTACAATCGCGCCTGAAAAAGCGTGGAGATTCACCCGAACAGATTTCGGCCAGAATGGCAGTTTATGCGGAAGACTTAGCTCAACTGGAACGGTTGGCAGCTATTCCCACACTTTTAGTCGTGTCAAACGATGGAGCGTTCCAAGAAGCAGCAGATAAAATAAAAAAAGGATTATTGATAGAAACAGATTAGCTAAATATCCATAAGATAAGCTGAGAGGCCGCGACAAAAATGGTGTCACGACCTCTCGTTGAACGGTGTTTCAGAAGTAGCTTCTTCGAAAATTATTTCTTGAAGCTCACCACTACTGTCCCACTCTCTTAGCGATCAGCTAGTTGTTTTTCGTATTATTAAGTCTTCATCCTTGTGAAGATGCTTTTATACTCACTTGATTATTTTTTGATACGCTTTTCTTTCACCATGTTCAAAAGGGAATTCAATCATCCCTTGATAAGTGAATCCAGCAGAATAGATGGTCTTTTCCATCGGTTCATTAGCTGGATAAGTATCGATACGGACATCTTGGATATCTTTGCTGGCTGCAATCGTCAACAAATGTTCTAAGAACGGTTTTGCTAGTTTTTTTCCTCGAGTACTTTCTGCTAAAGCAACACGATGAATCGATAAATAAGGACCAGTTGATTTTTTCCAACTACCATCTATTTTTGTGTAAACGGGATCCACGCCTGAAACTAATGCAGCTGTTCCAACAATTTGATCTTCGACTATTAATACATAGCTTTCTTTTCTTTCAATATCGTTCAAAATCGTTTCTTTTGTTGGTTTCTGCCCGTTCTGCCATTGGGGAGAGCCTTGCGAAGCAATAAATTCCGCTGCAGCATCAATAATTTTTACCACTTCTTCTACTTCTTCTTTTCTTGTTAGCCGAATATACACATCCAGTTACCTCTTTTCTGTTTCTTTTTCATTTATATTCTCTAATTCTTGGATCACTTCATACAGTTCAGGAACTTTTGAATAACTTCTAAGCCAATTTTTTGGATGATCCAGTAGTTGACTGATAAGTTCCAAATGATGCATTAGCGACCATTTTTTCAATACTCCGAGTCCTGGAAATTTTTGTTGCTGGTAGAGAGCCAGTAATTCAATCATTCCTGAAGTAATCAAGAGCTGATGATGGTGACGCATGATCCATTTTTTCATTTTATCTCCTGCTTCAAGAAACTTCAATGCTTGATCTTTAGCGGAATCATTACTGTCAGAGACAAAATGCTTTACGCGGATATTACCGTAAGCATCGATATACGTTAGATGGATAGCAAGCGCTCGGCTAGGAAACCCTTTATCGAAATAACGGCTGCCTTCGATCGTGAAATCAGAAAATCCACTATATCCGTCTTCGTGGAAAAAAAGATAGTCATCGCTAAAAAAGTCGTCCGTTTTATCTGCATAACTTTCAACATGCTTTCTCGTTTGAAAAGAGTCACGGATCACAATTTTGTTTTCGGGCAGCCAGATGCGAAAGCGACTAGCATCTGGTATCAAGAATTTCGAATCGACTCCTGCCAGCTGTTTCCATACCTCTGCGTCTTTTGGGTAGTGTTGTCCATCGAAAATCAGAAACGTTGGAGGTGAATCCAGTACGTCGTTAAGATTTTCTGGCGTTAAAATCTGTGCAGAGACGACAGAGCTATGTTCCTTGACTGTCCAACTGTGCACATGCTGATCGAATAATTTAAATTGTCCTACTTGGGGATTTTGGATCACAGCGATTGGATGGTGCTTTTTTTGAAATAATTCGATCACGTTTTTAAGCGTAGCGGAATCACGTACTGGTTCGATCACCGGTTGGATTTTATTGGAGAGCAATCCTCGCGACAATGCTTCTTTTAATGCTAATAGGTCAAATTGTTTTCCTCTTAAATAAGGATAGTACATATTTTTCACTCCAATGGCTCTGTGGGCAACCGCCGGATCTGCTGTTGTTGCCTTAAGTATTCATAATCATGTTGAAGCGCAGCAACTTCTTCTTGCAACTCATTGATTGCCTGACTAGCTATTTCCTCTAAAAACCGTTCATAATATCGTTCGTTAGAAAATGGATCTTGATTTTCTGAACGTCTTTTCAATTCTTTGTACAATTGATCTGTTGGAAAATATTTTACGCCTCGCTCCATTTGCTTTGCTTTTCTTACTTCCCTGAATAAAGAAGCCATAAAACGGTTTGTCAAAGCTTCTTCCGGTACAGCAAGCTCCTTCTTTGCTGCTTTTTTCGCAATCATAAATGTACCAGATGCAGGCATTTCCTCTTCGATCGTGTACGGGCGATATACTAGTACACCTATTCCTGTAGGGATCTCTGTTTTCACTTCTTCATATAGTTTACTTGGTAAAACAAAATAATTATAATGCCCAACAAATGACAGTTTGGCTGTAGAACGAAAATCTGCTTTTGTCACTTTCAGCTCATAGCATCGCCATTCTCGGCTTCCATCAAATTTTGTCAAGCAGCTAAGCGTATCTACAATTCCTTGGTCATCAGGCATCGTGACTTCTTCTACGACTAAGCCGCCTTGCTCGATGCAATATTGGTATAATGAGGATTCTATTTCGATGGTTAGCGGGGTCTTCATGTTTTTACCTCCGAACATATTTTCGTCTTACATTTTACATGAAATGATTTTAAAATACTAGACAGAATACACAAGAAACAAAAATAGAAATGATGCTTGCCGCGCTAGCACCATTTCCATTTTTCAGATTGACTGATGGACGGAACGTTTTTCTAAATACTGTTGCACTTTTTCGATCCCGATACAAATGATCCAATAAATCAGTGCAACTAAAATATAGAGAGAAAAATAATCGAATGTCCGACCACCTATGATCTTTGCTTTTTGAAATATTTCTGGCACTGTGATCGTTGCCGCTAACGAGGTACCTTTCACTAAATCCATAGCTACGTTACTGAGTGCCGGTACCGAGATTCGAAAGGCTTGCGGCAAAACGATATATTTCAAAACCCCAAAGAAAGAAAAACCGGAAGCTAAACCAGCGTCCCACTGACCTGAAGAAACGCCTGCTAGTGATCCTCGATAGATTTCACCAATAAATGCACTGCTGGTAATCGTAAAGCAGATGACTGAAGCCGTTAAGGCACTTAATTGATAAGGTAACCCGAAATATAGCAAGAACAGCAGGACTAGTGCGGGAATGCCTCTAAAGAACGATAAATAAAAACGAATAAATACATTCAGAGGTAGCCAATCCAAAAGACCTAAAACTGTCAAAAGCAACCCTACCAAGTTTCCTAAAACAAAAGACACGAAGCCGATCCCTAATGTGTATACCAAGCCTTGCAGTACGAAAGGAAGCGAAGTCCACATGAGGGAAAAATCAATGAGAGGAAAGTACATCAATCACTCACCGACTCAGTCATCGTTTCTTTCGGTTTGACTGAAACATCAGTTTGAAAATATTTTTCAGATATTTTCTTTGTCGTCCCGTCTTCTTTCATCTCTTTTAATACGCCATCGATTTTCTTTTTCAGAGCATCATTTCCTTCTTTCAATAAAAAACCACTTTCGTTTTCATTGAAATAAACGTTCTCCAAGATTTTTACGGGGATATCTGGTAAAGCAGATACGGCCATTTTCTGTAAATAATAATCATTTAAAATAACGTCTGTTCGACCGTTTGCTACATCGCTTAAATATTGATCATTCGTGGCGTTATCGTAAGTGACTAATTTAGCTCCGTGTTTTTCCGCTAAACGCATATAGCTAGTATTGGGTTCGCCAGCTGCTTTTTTTCCTTTAAGATCATCAAGTGAGTGGATTCCTGAATCATCTTTTTTTCGTACGATCATACTGTCAAATGAATATTTGAAAGGCTCTGAAAGGGAGAATTTTTTTTCTCTTTCTTTTGTGATACCAAAATCGTTCGCAGCAAAATCTGATTCTCCTTTTGAAACAGAAGTGATTTGTCCATCCACATTGTATTCTTTAAAGGAGATTTTGACATTTAAACGTTTGGCTATCTCTTTCGCCAAGTCTACGTCATAACCAACTAATTCATTTTGATCATTATAATAAGAAGCGGGAAATAGTGTGCCAGAAGTTGCTACTACCAATTCTTTCTTTTTTTCCACATTACTCCAGCTGTGATCTTCTTGGTTAGCGGCAGCTGTACCGCAAGCGCTTAAAATAAAAAAGGCGCTAGTTATTAGAGCAAACAATCTTTTTTTCTTCATTTTTTCTTCTCCTTGTTTCTGCTATTTCCACGGATTTGGTAAATGGAACTGGTGACTTGCTTCAAATAGATAGCCGATTTGAAGCAGCAAATCTTCTCTTCCTCTGGCGGACATAAATTGAATTCCGAGAGGCATGTTTTCTTTTGTCAAATGAGTAGGCAAGCTGATTGCTGGTTGTCCAGTCAGATTAGCCAATTGTGTATAAGGTGTGATCTTCAAGCTGTCCTCAAACATAGAAGAAACAACTTCTAAAGCTTGTACTTCAGAACAATCATGGATGTGTTCCATCTGTGCTCTTATCGTATCACTTTGCAAATCTTCGCTGATTTTAGGGGCGGTAAATGCAGTCGTTGGTGAAAGGAATAAATCATATTCTTGATGCAAGTTTTCCATGACAATTGCTGCTTCATCCCATACATGCAGAGAATCGATGTAAGTAGCGGCAGAAAGTTTCTGACCATATTGGAACAAAGTCCAAGAGATCGGCTCAAGTTCTTCTTTTCTGACAGTTCGTTGGATGCCTGCTTCAATCGAGTGGATCATTGCTGCTGTCTCTGCGCCATTCATCTGATAATAAGACGTAATCAGTTTACGTCCATCTAGTGGATAAGGAATCTCCGTCAAATCATGTCCTTCTTTTTCAAGGAAATCTACAGCTTTTTTTACAGCAAGTACTGCTTCTTCACTAATCTGTGAGTGGATCGGTGAATCAACACAAAAAGCTATCTTCAAACGTTTTTTTCTTGGATGTGTTTGCCATTCAACTGGCGATACTTGATATGGCGCACCGGTATGGATGCTTCTCATCCCATAAAATAAAGCCTCCGTGTCTCTCATAGAAACCGTCAAACCGAAATCAATAGCAGCTCCTTGCCATCCTCGCCAAGCATATGGACCAACTGGCATCGTCCCTCGCGAAGGTTTCAGCCCAATCAATCCGCAAAACGAAGCGGGTATTCTAATAGAACCACCACCATCACTAGCGCCAGCTAAAGGAACGATTCCCGCTGAAACTGCAGCAGCAGCGCCTCCGCTTGATCCGCCCGGTGTACATTCAAGGTTCCAGGGGTTTCTTGCTGGGCCATAGATGACGGGGTCTGTAATATTTTTGAAACCAAACTCTGGCGCATTGGTTTGTCCAAAAGGAACTAGCCCTATCGCTTCTGCTTGCTGTACATAATTGGATGTATGAGAAGCTCGATGTGTTTCAAATAAACGAGATCCTGAAGTAGCTAGCCATCCCTTTTTTTCTTGACCGAGCATTTTTAAAGGAAATGGAATACCTGCCAATGGTCCTTTTTCTGACTGGGGAATCAATCGTTCAGTGGAACTATTCTCGAATGGTTCAAGTGCAACAAACGCATTCAATTCATGATTTTGTTTCTTTATTTTTTTCTGTACATCAGCAGCTAATTCTTGAAAACTAAATTCTTTTTCTTTAAGTCCTTTCGCTAATTCTATTGCATCTTTCATATTATCCTCCTTTTTTGCCCCTGTTATTTTCCCACAAGTTCGTCTAACATACAATGAGTACGCTTGCACAGAAATGAACAGACAAGTGTTTTTTATAAAAAAAGACGAAGATCATGATCGATCTTCGTCTTTTTACTAAGAAATAGCGCGTAATTTACCCTTAAATTCGTCAATAGACGCATATCCCTTTTCTGACATAATCTGAGTTAATTCGTTTGTGATCCTAGAAAAGATTTCCGGTCCTTCTTTGTGAAGCTCGGTACCAATCTGCAACATGCTTGCGCCACATAGCAGATGTTCAAATGCATCTTGTCCTGTCCGAATCCCACCTGTACCGATGATTTGGATTTCTGGTTTCAAACGCGTATAAAAAGCGCGGACATTTGCTAAAGCAGTCGGCTTGATATACTCTCCGCCAATGCCGCCGAACCCTTCTTTTGGTTTGATGACCACAGCTTCTTTGTCTGTATCGATATACAACCCGTTACCCACACTGTTGATAGCATTGACATATGTCAACGGGAACTGATTCAAGATATCTGCCATCTGATCAAAATGAGCAAAATCAAAATAAGGAGGCAATTTGATTCCTAGCGGCTTAGAAAAGATGCTGAATACTTCTTTCAGTGTTTCATAAGTGGCCTCAAAATCGTAAGCTAGTTGTGGTTTGCCAGGCACATTTGGACAAGATAAATTTAGTTCAGTAATCCCCTTGAATCCACTTTTTTCTATTTCCCCAAGCATTTCCAAATTTTCTTGGACACTCATCCCGGCGATCGAAAAAAATAATGGTTGATTTGGGTTTGTCTGCGCTTTTTCATACGCAAGAGCATACTCTAGATAATAAGAAAAGCCTAAGTTGGGAAGCCCCATAGAATTGATACTGCCTAAAGGAACATCAAAATAGCGTGGTTCGGGATTTCCTTTTCGTTCATTGATTGTACAGCTCTTAGTGATAAATGCTCCTGCTTCTGAATGAGCCAGCTCGTCTAATTCCTGGGTAGTCATGCAGTGTACACCAGATGCATTCATAAAAGGGTTGGCAAAGGTATGATTGGCAAAGGTCGTTTCTAAACTCAAGTAAATCGCTCCTTCAAACAAGTTATTTTATCTAGTGTATCATGACTAAAAGAAAAATCAACTCTTGTTTTTCAACGAATTTCTTAATCATCCTGTTCGGTTGATAGTACTTCCCCTGTTTGGCTATTGATCTTGACTGATGTACTTTGATTGCCATCTTTTACTTTGACTTCCCAATAAGTAGTACCTAAATCTTTATCCAGATCCCAATCTGTTGCTGTACCGCTTCCTACTTTATCGACAGCAATCTTTGCGGCTTCCTCAATCGTGATCAATTTATCAACAGCTAGACCATCTTCTTTTTTCTTTTGACCATTTTGATCCTCTCGATCTAGCATTTCTGGATTCTCTGTTTCCATTTTTTCATTTTGAGCATCGATTCTTGCTTCATATTCTTTTTGATCATCGACACCTTCTATCTTGTAGAAGTAAGATCCCCAATCACTATCTAGTTCCAAACTAGTAATAGCAGTATCTGGATACTTATCTTTAAACAATTCAATCGCACGAGCTGCAGACACTTTGATAGCTGACTGGCCCATTGCCTCACTCGAATTCTTTGTTTGACTAGATGAAGATGTACTTGCGTTTGTTGAGGATTCCGATACCTGAGAAGAGCGTGGTTCACTGCTGGAAGATGTATTCCCAGATGTTCCTTGATTGGTGTTTGATTGACAAGCAGCTAAAAACAAAGCCGCAAATAAACTAGTATAAATAACAGTTTTCTTCATTGATTTTATCTCCTTTATTATAAAATAGTATTCTATACAAGTATAACGAAGAAAAAAATTTCTGTCATGTATAAAAATTAAAGAACAACGTTATTATTATGAAAATAAAAAAGAAACTAAGTTTTAGAGACAACCCTAGAAGTTAGACTAACATCTCACTTCGGGAGCATCATAACACTTAGCTTCCATTTATTAAATAATTAAATAGCTTTTAAACTGCCCATTTATATCAATTATGCACGATGCATTGGGATATCATTATTTCCAGGTTGAACAAGCAGATATTGAATTACATCGATATTGCTTGACTCAAATGAAGCTGCACAAGCTTGTAAATATAAATCCCACATTCGATAGAAGGAATCACCCATTTCTTTCGTGACTTGATCTTGGACTTGATGGAAATTTTTTGTCCAATGCTCTAATGTCAATTGATAGTCACGACGCAAACTTTCTAAATCGATCAATTGCAAATCGTTTTTTGTAATATTATCAACTAACTCAGTAACACCAGGAACATAACCGCCAGGAAAAATATATTTATTGATCCAAGCATTTGTCGCACCGCCTTGTTGTCGGCTGATTCCATGGATCAAAGCTGTTCCTTTTGGTTTCAATAAATCTTTTACGACTTTGAAATAACCTTCAAGATTTTCAGAGCCTACATGTTCGAACATACCTACGCTTGTGATATGATCAAACGTTTCGCCTTTTAGTTCACGGTAATCCATTAATAATACACGGCATTTATCTTCTAAATGTTCTTCTTTGATTTTTTTGGTGATCAAATCGTATTGTTCTTCACTTAGAGTGATCCCAGTTGCTTTGACGTTATATTCTTTGGCAGCAGTGAACATCAATGTTCCCCAGCCACAACCGATATCAAGCAACGTTTCGCCTTCTTTGATAAAGAGTTTGTCTAAAATATGATGGACTTTATTGATTTGTGCTTGTTCCAACGTATCTTCAGGTGTGTTGAAATAGGCACAAGAATAAGTCAAAGTTGGGTCTAGCCAAAGTTTATAAAAGTCGTTACCTAAGTCATAATGCGCATGGATATCTTCTTTGTTTTTTTGTTTTGTATGTTTTTCTTTCTTTGGCAGCCATTTTAGATAATCTTTTCCTCGTAAAAAACTGTTTGCTTGCTGATAAGCATCGTTGATCAATGCTTGGATACTTCCCTCGATCTCGATTCGATGATCCATATAGGCTTCTCCTAGTGCCAAAGAAGCGTTGCTTGTAATCTCTTTCATTGGGATTTCTTCATGGATATTGATTTTGATTTGGGGAGGAGTGTCCGTATCTCCGTATTGTTTCGTTGTACCGTCCCAATAATTTACTTCGACAGGGAGCGAGAAAGAACGTGAAAATAATTGATTGTATAAAGTTTTCTCTAACATGATTTTCCTCCTTAAAAAAACTACCCTATTACGTTAATACTAAAAAAGAAAAGAATCAACTAAGAAGTTTAATTTTTTCAGAAATTTTTCAAAAACTACTTTATTTTTCATTTTTTTCACATTCATTGTCGCACAAATCGCTTAAACTTGTCATTCGACACGCTTATCTTTGAATTTTGTCTTAGCAAAAACCCATAGAAGCAGCAAGACAGTTATCATTGTTTGGACACTTAGCATCAAGATAAAGTCAAAGTGGATAAACCCTACAACTGCTGCTACCATGGATCCTATCCCCATCACATTCAGCATCAAATTTGCACTCTCTTTGAATGTATGAATGGATGAAAGTTGGCTTTTTCTTGTCATCCACAAGAAAAAGGAAGCCCCGAATAAAATGAGACTCGTCATGACAAATAGGACAAGACCAAGACTGAAACTATAAGATAAAATGATTGTTGGACGATTACTGGCATAAAATTCTCTTTCTAAAAATCGTTGGAAATCTTCGGGCGTACGTACAGAATCTGGTTGGAAAGATGGACTATAATTCATCGTATAGCGGCGTATACCAGATTTATCCTTTTGCTGGATCACCCATTGTTCCTTCTCAAAATCAATAAAAGTTCCATGATCGGCTTGTTGTTTCTCAGATAAAGACACACCTACCAAAATTTCAGGGGTCACAGCTATCGTTTGTTGCGATGATTGTAACCCAGTTTCAGATAATTCAAGTTCAGAAAATTTTTTGGTTCCTTGTTCATCGATCAACGAATGAACAGATAGAAATTGTTCTAATGGAATCGCTTGGATCTGATTGGCATAAAAAAGAGTCACAGGCATGACCATCAAGGAAACTAAAAATACAAATATCAAGAAAAATTTTGGCCAGGATAATAGTTTGCGTCCCGCAAACACTTGAGTTGGCGTACGTAAAGTGGAAAAATAATTTAACGGAAATGTTTGCATGATCCTCTGCTCCTATCCTTTTGTTCCGCCAGATGTCAGGCCGGTAACAAAGTTCTTTTGTAAAAAGAAGAATAATAGACAAATCGGTAGGGCAATCAAGATTGCTCCAGCAGCAAACAAGGAGACCCTTTGATTTGTCACATCAGAAATAAATGTTTGCAGGCCGACAGCAACAGTCTGATTTTCAGGTGTTCGAAGCAAGAACTTCGCTAACATGAAGTCGCCAAAAGGTCCCATGAATGCCCATAATGCTTGAACGGCGAGCATTGGTTTGACAAGAGGTAATACAATCTGGAAAAAAATCCTGAAATGTCCTGCCCCATCAAGTTTAGCAGATTCATCTAAATCTATTGGTACTGTGTCAAAGTATCCTTTCATCAGCCAAGTATTCATTGGAATCCCACCGCCTATATAGATCATCGTCAAGAACCAATACTTATCTAGCGCCTCTAATAAGAAAGCCATGACATAAAAGGCAGTCAATGCTGCCATAGTCGGTACCATCTGAATCACTAAAAAGAACATCAAACTTGATTTGCGTCCGATAAAACGATAACGGCTATACGTATAGCCGGCTAAAGTTACTACAGTTACTTGTACGATCATCGTTAGGACAGAGATGATTAACGTGTTTTTATACCAAGTCCCGTAAAGTGTTTCACTGAACAGCCGCGTGAAATTCCCTAAAGTCCAGTCGCTTGAAAAATCCAAACTGAAAGCCGCAATGTTCCCTGACTTGAAGGCAGTACTTGCTGTGATCAAAAGTGGATAGATAATAATGACTGATAACAGCAAAAGAAAAAAGTAAGTAAAAAAGTGAGAAAGCCGTTTTTGGAATCGTGCACTCGAATGAAATTTTTTCATTGTTTAATCCCCCATATTGAACGCATTTGTCTTTTTGAACACTAGCAAAGATACGCAGATAACGATGATGGAGATAATCAACGTGATGGCTGAAGCCATAGAATACTGCGGAGAAGTTCCAGTCGTAAGTTTATAAATCCATGAAATCAGGATGTCAGTAGAACCAGCTCCTCCACCCACGCTTCCGGGGCCTCCATTGTTAAATAGGTAGATCATAGAAAAATTATTGAAATTCCCAGTATATTGGGTAATAAACGTTGGTGCTGCAACTAGAAATACAGCTGGAAGTGTGATATTTGAAAAACGTTGCCATGCATTTGCTCCATCGATTTTTGCTGCTTCATACAAATCTTCAGAAATCGACTGTAAAATCCCTGTAACCATTACATAGATATAGGGAAATCCTAACCATCCTTGAACTAAGATGATTGCCACTTTCGTCCAGTTCGGGTCCGTTTTCCAAGAGATTGCACTGATGTCTACAAAAGGAAGCTGGTTTATGAAAGGAATCACTTGAGTATTGATGGCACCTACGCTATCGTTGAATATATTCGAAAAACTCATGATAGTAATAAAAGCTGGGACCGCCCATGGTAATAAGAAAATGATACCGAAAATACGTTTGAATTTAATAAATTTCTGGTGAGCAACAACCGCTGTGAGAATACCAAGGGTGATTTGCAAAGTTGTTGCACATAACGTCCAGATTACGGTCCATGAAAAGACTGCAAAAAAAGTATTGCGATATGAACTCAAGAAGAAGATGCTAAAAAAGTTTTTAGCCCCTACCCAATCAATCAAACTGGCTGGTGGAATATGATTAAAGTCATAATTGGTAAATGCAGTAAATAATGTGACTAAGACTGGGAAAATGATGGTAAAAATCATGAGAAGATACGCGGGAAGTGTCAATAGATAAGGAAAACCTTCATCACCTATATTATGTATGACTTCCTTCATCGTCCGATTGATTTTTTTGTCCTCTTTACGCATCCTTGCTACTCGATAGGCGTCTAAAAGATTCAAAGCGTAAAAAATCAAGAAAATGATCGTAATGATGAATTGCAAAGTGCCTTCAATCAAAATAAATAATGAATGATCTTCCATTGGTATACTTCCCAAAGTAACCAATCCTATCAATGCATGAAATCCGCCCAAGAACATCTGACCAATGAATAGGACGAATATGGCGAAAAAAACGATACCTTTAAAAGTTTGGCCATTTACAAACTGCCCCATCCCCGGAATAAGTGAACAAAGCGTGATTTTTTTTTCGTTGATCTGGCTTGTTTTATCTTGCTGCATCTGAATGCCCCCTCTAAACTTGCTGAACCGCAAACTACTTTTAAGATAATGGCAACAAGAGCAAGATAATTTCCCATCTCGCTCTTGCCACCTCTATCTGAAGCACCTGTTCCATTTTTTATAAAAATGGACGGTTATCATTTTAATCAGTATTTTTGTTCTATGGCTTCACTGATTGTTTTCACTGCTTCATCTGCGGATTCTTTTGGTGTTTTTGAACCTGATGCTGCATCGAACATCAAGTTTTCTGCACCTGTCCAAACTTCACCCATTTCTGGGATGTTTGGCATTGCTTGAGCTGTTTCATATTGTTCGATTACAGCTGTTGTTAATTCATCGTTTTTAGCCTTGGCTGTTTCCCGAGCTTGTTGGTTTGCAGGGATTTCATTTACCATTTCAAAGAATTTCTCTTGATTCTCCTGATTCGTTACATAATCGAGCCATTTTTGAGAGAGATCTTTGTTTTTAGCGTAATTGCTGACTACCCATCCTTTTCCTCCGCCAAATGGTTGATAAGGCTGTCCATTGTTTAGAGTAGGGATTTTTGCAACACCATAATTGATATTGTTTTCTTTGTATGTTTGGGCTTGCCATGGGCCGTCAATAATTGCTGCAGTTTTATTGGACATGAATTGCTGGCTGGCGAAGTCTCCTGCACTTTTTATGTCTTGCATTCCCTTAGGCCAAACATTTTGGAACCAATCTGTTGCATAAGAAATTCCTTCTACAGCACCTGCATTATTCAAACCGATATCAGAAGGATCTGTACCATCATCACCGAATACATAGCCGCCGTAACCTGCAATCAAACCATAGGAATAATAAAAGTCAGTCCATTTAGCTAAAAATCCTGTATTTTTTCCTGCTTCTGACTCAAAAGCAAAACGACTGTCTTTGGATAGATTTTCCAAATCTTTAAACGTCGCTGGTGCTGTATCGACTAAATCTTTGTTATAGTACAAAACAAGGGTCTCAATTACTGCAGGCTCTCCATAGATTTTTCCATCATAAGTCACTTGGGCTTTGTCTGTTTCATCGTAAGCTGATTCATTTCCCAGTTTTACTTCCGCCAGATGTCCTTGCTGTCCTAGCGCACCGATCCGGTCATATGCTGCCATCATAACGTCAGGTCCCTTTCCAGCAGGCCCATCTAACGCTAATGATTCCAACTGATCGAACATGTCCTTTTCTACCAGCTTGATCTTCACATCGTTTTCTTTTTCGAATGTATCTTTTATTTCGTTTATATAATCTTTATATCCAGAATCAACGGAGACTGTTAACGTTTTTCCTTCTTCCGTGTCCCCTTCTGCTGAAGAATTACCATTGCCACAAGCCGCTAATCCGCCTAAGATTCCTAAAGAGACTAACCCTAACCCTAACTTTTTCGCGCTTCTTTTTTTCATCTTCATTTCCTCCTGTGTATTCAACGTGCTGTTACACCATTATTATAATGGGCACAAATCTTTATTTGCAAACGCTTTCTTATTGTTACCGGTAACAGTTTTTCAACACATAATCAAAAATCCGTATTGCTGTATCTCTGCTTTCCCATCTTCTAATAACTGACAATTTTGACTAAGAATAACCTCATTTTCCTGTTCTACTATCCAAGGTTCTTCTGACTGATTGAAGTAAATATGGATAATCTGCCCCTCTAGTTCACGTACAAAATAGAGCTTATCTTCGCGATCATTTACTATTAGCCATTGGGTAGCCCCTTCAGAAAGAATCTTAGACAACTGTTTCCTAAGAGAAACGAGTTCTTTTATAAAACCGAACAGTTCTAGATCTTGTTTTTCTTTTTCCCAGATCATACATTTTCGACAATCTGGGTCTTCTCCACCAGTCATCCCTACTTCTGTCCCATAATAGATACAAGGAGATCCTTTTTGAAGAAACATAAAAGTCATCACAGATTTCATCAATTCCTTGTTCCCATTACAAAGAGTCAAAATCCTTGCAGTATCATGAGAATCTAATAAGTTAAATGTCCCTTCGTTCACCTGATCTCTGTAAAGCATTTGCTGATGATTCATTCCACTGACCATTTGCGAAGCTGTAATTTTCTTTTTTGCAAAATAATCTTTAATTGAATCTGTAAATGCGTAATTCATTACTGCGTGGAATTCATCCCCTTGTAGCCAAGCTTGTGAGGAATGCCAGATCTCTCCCAGGATATAGATATCAGGTTTGATGACTGTGACTTCTTCTCTGAATTTTTTCCAAAAATGATGATCCACTTCATTAGCAACATCTAGTCGCCATCCATCAATATCGAATTCTTTTATCCAATAGGTGGCAATATCTAGTAAATATTTTTGAACCTCTGGATTTGCTGTATTTAGTTTGGGCATGAATGGAGTAAAAGCAAAAGTATCATATGGGATATTTTCAGCAGTTTCTGGCACATCAGTCATCTGATAGGAATCTACTGGGAAAAAGCGGATATGGAACCAGTCTTTATAGATTGATTTTTCTCCGTTTTCGAGTACATCTTGCCATTGGGGCGAATGGATCCCCATATGATTGAATACAGCATCAAACATGATACGTATCCCTCGTTTATGTGCTTCATCAATTAAGTTTTTTAAAAGTTTTTTATTTCCAAACGCGGGATCGACTTCATAATAGTCGATCGTATCGTACTTGTGATTGGATGTAGCTTTAAATATGGGACAAAAGTATATTCCATTGATACCAAGGTCTGTCAAATAATCCAGATGCTCCATCACACCTTGTAAATCCCCGCCAAAGAAATCTTCACGATCTGGATCTTTGCTTCCCCAAGCCAAAGTATGATCGGGATCATTTGCTTTATCCCCATTTGCAAATCTTTCAGGAAAAATTTGATACCATACTGTTTCTTTCACCCATTCTGGTACAACGAAGCGATCAATTTGATGGAAATAAGGCATTCGAAAATAAAAATTTGGTTCAGCAATCACATTTTCTCGATAAGGAAAAACACCTTGATCCCCATAGAAACAATCCGTGCTGTCTTCTCCAATAACATGGAACGCATATTGTAATCGTCTTGTTTCACTTGTCAATTCAACTTCCCAATAATCATGCACATTTGTACTTAGACATTTTTTCATTGATCGTTCTTTTTGATACCATTTTTCAGTTGTTATGGTATACGGATCTCCGCTTAACACATATACTTTTTTGATATCATTCTTCCGAGTACGAAGCCGGATACGGAATTTTGTATTCGTATATAGAAATGCATATTCACTTTCCGGTCGATGATAAATTGCAGCTGTGTCCATTGATTTCCTCCTTGCGATTTAATATTACGTCCTCACTATAAGTGATAGAGATAGAAAAGACAACGCTTTCAAAAATGTTATCGGTAACAGTTTTTTTGAAACTTTTCTATTACTTTTTAAGCGAATTCAACAGATAGTCCTAAAACTTTTAAAAGTTTTTAAAGCTATTTCCTACCTATTTCGAGTTCTATAGTTATCTTAGTTTCTCTGTTTCTCTGCTCGCTATATTCGATACTCCTAATTAAAAAAAGTTTTTTAAGAGTTTTTGTTTGATCAAGTGATTTCAGATAAGTTAAGTACCCCAAATTAGTCAAGCCTAATTTTTTTCTTAAACGAAGTTAACTTATAGTGAAAAATAAGTTATAATAAGATAAGAATACTGTTAATCAACTAAAGGAAGTGGATAAATGAAAGAAACAAGACAATTTATATGGACATATGCCAAGATTATTTTTGCCCTCTTTATATTAGGAGTCGCTATCAATATGTTTTTAGGGCCTCATCATATCGCTGCTGGTGGTGTCAGCGGACTAGGAATATTACTGGAAGCTGCTTTCGGTTTTGACCGTGCTATAGTCATTTTAGTATTGAATATCGTTATGTTAGTGCTAGCTCTTCTGTTTTTAGGTAAAAAACCTTTTTTCAAAGTGCTTTTTGGAAGTTTAGTTTTTCCTTTGATCATCGCGGTAGTTCCAGAGATGATGATTACTTCAGATCGGTTGTTATCGGTCATTTTTGGAAGTGCGGTTTTTGCTTTAGGAGTGGCCATCTTATATAAAAATAACTCTTCCAGTGGCGGCACGACGATCCCTCCCCTCGTTTTTAAAAAATATTTCCACTTGAACACTTCGATCGGCCTATTTCTTACAGATGCTTTCGTCGTTTCTCTCAATCTGTTTGTTTTTGGAATAGAAGAATTTCTTTACGCTATCTTATCTATTGCAATCACTTCAATTGTCATGACCTATATCGAAACAGGGATCAATCGGAAGAAATCCGTCATGGTCATGAGCGAACATTCTTTGGAAGACATTCGCCTTCGCTTAAGTGCTGAAATCGGACGCGGGCTTACCTTGCTGGAGGCAAAAGGCGGCTATAACCGAAAGTCAAAAGAAGTGTTATTGATTGTTGTGACCGATCATGAATTCTCTCGAATGAAACCTCTGATAGAAGAAATTGATCCAAGCGCCTTTGTCATTGTCAACAGCGTAGCAGAAGTAATGGGACGCGGATTTACTTATCATCCAATCGAATGAGTTGGTAAGTAATCAATACCATTATTTTGAATGCGTTTTCTTTAACTGGTATAATAATAGAAGAAGTAAGTAAATGTTCGATTGAAAAAGAGAGGAGAATTTTATGCATAAAGGAACAGAAATCGATTTTGTATTAAATGACAGTTTGAAAGCTCTAAAACTTTATCAAACGATCTTTGATGAAATAGAACTGATTGAGGCAACAGAGTATCCTAGAGGCAATAATGAAGTCATTTTTTCCTTGTATGGCACGCGGTTCCATATGCTGGATGAAAATCCGCCCCTTGGTCTGACTGCCCCTACTGCTGAACATCCAAATACGATCTGGTTCAATATCATCGTCTCTGACATTAAGGACACACATAATAAAGCATTACGAAATGGCTGTGTAGAGATCCAAGAAATGACAGAAATGATGGACTTTGGTGTGACCAATTCGATGTTCAGGGATCCTTTTGGTTATTTATGGATGCTTCATCAGGTTCATCGTGAAGTAAGTTTCGAAGAAAGAAAACAACTTTTTGAAAAATATATGTAAAGTTTATGATGAGATTAGTTCTTGTCACTGATATTTTTTTGTAAATGTTCTTATTAGAGGAAGCAAGTTTGTTCCATGTGCTTTCTCTTTTTTCTTGAATAATCAATTTCTTTGCTTTTCATAATTAAATTGTGTACAATCTAATTGTATCAAATATAATAAAAGGTGGTAATCTTATGAAAAAAATGTATTCTACAAAAATGATCAACACAGGCGGACGTTCTGGAGAAGTCCATAATCCTGATCACACATTCGAATTAAATATTGCAGCTCCTGGTAAACGTGTTGAAAACGCAACAAATCCTGAACAATTGTTTGCAGCTGGTTTCAGTGCCTGTTTCAACAGTGCATTGGAGTTGATTAAACAACAAAAAAATATTTCTGGCGCTTCTACTGTCAGCGCACAAGTTTCTCTTTATTCCGAAAGTGAAATGAGCTTTGTCTTAGGCGTAGAGATTGAAGGATCTATCGAAGGCCTTTCTCTAGAAGAAACCCAAGAATTATTAGAAGCTGCACATAAAGTGTGCCCTTATTCAAAAGCGACAGCTGGAAATATCGAAGTTACTCTGAAAGCTGTTAGTGAATAGACTTTTTTGTGTAAATCCGCTATGATACACTATAGTGAAACAGCGGAGGTGGAAAAATGGAAGATCTATATTTAGCTAATCAAGTATGTTTTCCTTTATATGCCGCCTCTAAGGAGATCATCAGGCACTACACTCCCCTTCTCAAACCGCTGAATCTTACCTATACCCAGTATCTTGTGATGCTAGTTTTATGGGAAAAGAAAAAGACTACAGTGAAAGAGCTAGGAAATGATTTGTGTCTGGATTCTGGTACGCTAACCCCCTTACTGAAGAAGTTAGCAGAAAAAAATTATATCAAGCGTCAGCGTGAAACGGATGATGAAAGAATCGTAAATGTTACGCTCACTTCTCAAGGAGTTGCGTTGCAAAAACAAGCAGAAGGTATTCCACAAAAGATCAAGTCTTATCTTCCACTTGAACAGGAAGAATTGGATACACTGCAACATCTGACCCGAAAAATGCTAGATAATTTTCATCAAGACCAGAAAAAGGGCTGAAACTGCTAGATGAACGATTTTATGAGGAAAACCAACTCATAAGATAACGTCATTTAGCGGTTTTTCTTTTTGCTCTTTCCCTTTCTTATTTTCGTATTCCATCATATAATGAATAACGTGTTTATTTTTGTTATTTGGAGGTTGTCAAATTGTCCGTTTATCAGCGTTTTTTGGCGAATGAAAAAATACGCCGCCTCACGGTTTTATTATCTGTCATTTTTGTACTTTTCTTAGTAAGAAGTATGATTACAACCATTTTACTCACATTTATCTTTACTTACTTGATGATCCACCTTGTTCAGATCATTCAGCGATTTGTCCGAATCCCTACAGGTATTTTAGCCATCATGATTTATACATTGATCGTTTATCTTATCTATCTGGCATTCACAAAGTATATCCCGATGCTTATTCATCAAACATTCGATATGATTCAATCTGTTATTGATTTTTACGAGCATCAACCAAAAGATGCGGATCCAGTTTTACAATACATCCACAATTATATCGAGCGGAACGATTTCTTTGAACAGCTTCAAAATGGTGCGTCAATTGCGCTTGGCTATTTACAAGATATAGGAAAACTGGCAGTGGCGTTCGCTATGTCGTTCATCTTAAGTTTCTTTTTTATGATTGAAAAGCAAAAAACGATTTTATTCTCACGGTTGTTTTTAAAAAGTGAGTTTTCTTGGTTCTTTCAAGATCTATATTATTTCGCCGATAAGTTTGTCAATACATTTGGCTTAGTATTAGAAGCTCAATTTATTATTGCTCTTTTAAACACATTACTGACTACTATTGCTTTGGCCGCATTTGGCTTTCACCAACTGCTGAGTTTAGCGATTATGATATTCATTCTGAGTCTGATCCCAGTAGCAGGCGTTATTATTTCTTGTATTCCTCTATCTTTCATTGCTTATTCCCAAGGAGGAATCAGAGATGTTGTTTATATCCTGATGACGATTTTGGTTGTGCATCTGATCGAATCTTATGTACTGAACCCAAAATTAATGTCTAGCAAAACAGACTTGCCGATTTTTTATACATTCGTGGTCTTGCTTGTTAGTGAACGATTCTTTGGCGTTTGGGGATTGATTGTCGGCATTCCGATCTTCACCTTCTTTTTAGATGTGCTGAAAGTGAAAAAGATTCCGAATCATTCACCAAGAGAAACAGATCTCCTTTAAATTAAAAATGAAGAAAGATAAAAATTAGAACGAACCTAAATATCAGATTTAGAATCTGTTATTCAGGGTCGTTTTATTAATATTACTTTTTCGTTTGTAAAAATGTGTTCTCCGACATTCTTCAAATGTCAGTGTCATCTATTTTGTTTAAATCTTTTTACAGAAAACATCGTTATTATACTTAATAGAATGATTCCGCTCCACAGTATGACTTTATTTTGTACTTCTCCAGTTTTTGGCAGCTGTTTATTTTTCGTATCAGAACTAGCAAGGATTATATCTTTTCTAGTTTTTATAGTCTCAGCTGGGTGAGGGCGATCAAATCGTTTTGTTTCTGTATTCTGCTTCTCTTCATTTATTTGTTGAATGGTTGTATTTATTTTTTGACTCTCTTTCTTTTCATCCTTTTGGGTGCTTATCTCTTTTGCCGTTATATTTGTTTCAGGTGTTTTTTCTGGCATTTCTGGGGCCACATCCGGCTTTTCTTCTGGAAACCCATTTGGTGTTTCTGGATTCTCGGTTTCATTATCCGTGTCTGGTTTTTCTTCTGGTGTTACTTCGTTGCTAGAGTCCGTATCTGGTTCTGGAGTCACATCTGGTTTCTCTGGATTCTCGGTTTCATTATCTGTGCCTGGTTTTGTTTCCGGTATTGTTTCGTTTCCAGAGTCTGTATCTGGTTCTGGACTGACATCTGGTTTTTCTTCGGGAGTTGTTTCAGGTTTTGATTCATTGTCTGGCTCTGGCTTCATTTCTGTATCAGGCTCTTCACCAGGTTCTATTTCCGGTTGTTGTTCTCCGTCTGGATTTTCTGTAGGCGGTATATCAGGCTTGTTTTCATTTTCTGGTTTATCCGTTGGTTCCCCAACAAGATCTCCTCCTCCTGAGTCGATCGATGAATCTTGCTCAACTGTCTGCCGTTGACTATACGGCGTCAGATAATGAAGATCGTTCGGTAAGCCATCTGATACTTTGACAGTAAACAGTGCTGGTTTTAGCAAGTCCTGATTTAATGTGACGGTGAAAGTAAATGTTGCTTGCTTGTGTTGGATAGACAAAGTATTCTCGTCGTAACTGATCAATAAAGCAGGGTCAACATTCTCAAATGTAACAGCTGATTGTCGTATCGGTGCTAAGTCTCCCGAATAATCAACTGTTGCTTTGATGGTCGCTGTTTGTCCTTTTTTTAATTTTGTGACACCTGAATTGAAGGAAGAAAATTCATCTTGGAAAGTAATTCGATTGACATTGGCCCATTTGGTTTCTGCCCAATTTGCTGTTCCTATCTCCTCTGTATGCACTGTCTGATTTATAGTAAGCGATAAGCTTAAGGCTGTAAATGTTGAGATTAAGATGGTTGGATATCTCATAACTCTCTCACTCCTTGATTTTTTTGTATGCAAGAAATAAGATAGTAGAGATTGTGCCTATATGTTTACTGTCTTTTTGTCTAGTTTCATGAAAAAAACAGTAATATTTTCAAGTTTTAACAATTTAACTAAAAAGGAGCGCCCTTCATGCAAACCCAAGAAGCGATAAAAACGTATCTTTTGAAGAAAAAAAGCAATACAAAATTAGATATTTTTCTTTTCCTGTCTGAACATCGTTTCTTTATTACTACACAATATTTAGCAGATCATTTCCATATGTCTGAATCAAATTTTCTATTATACATCAAAGAATTAGAACAAGATTTTGAGCGTCTCAATCTAACAAAACTGCATATTGATAAACAAAAACCTTTTTTGAAGTTGAATTTTGAAGGAATTGATCCGGCTTATTGCTACTATCGTCTATTTGGAAGATACTGCAACGAATCGGTCAGTTATCAGATCTTGACTTCTTTGTTCAGTTGTCAGACAAATTCGATTATCAGTTTAAGTCAGCAAACGAACTATAGTGCCTCTTATCTGTATACGAAAATGAAAAAAATCAATGCATTTTTAGCATTGTATGGTTTGTCTGTCTCCTTTTCTAATAATGGAAGAAAGTCCTTTTCTGGAAAAGAAGTACAAATCCAATATGCAGCATTAGATATTTATTGGAATATCTTTTCAAGTACTGCTACAGATTTTTATGATGAAGAACCACAGGTAGTTGCTTTTATGATGAATACTTTTTTTAAAAAAGAGGTACTTGACCGACTGAATAGCGGTATGATGGATAAATTATATTTGCTGTTGAAAATATGTAAAGAGAATTTTCCGGCTACTTCTGTGAAAGGTGTACAAAGAGAATTTGAAGAGTATGAATATATTGACTTTTTTATTGATCCCTCTGTCGATATTTTGCGCCCCAATCTGCCAATTTGTCGCGAACAACGCATCTTAGTGAATATTTTAGCTCGGCTCTCTATTACGAAAATCGAATCAGAAAAAACAAGTTTGGAGCAATACGAACTTTTAAGAAAAGCAAATGTTCCTCATGTTCTTTATTCAAGAAAAATGGTGGAATCCTTTTGTACAGTATTTGATTTGTTTATACCTGAAAAAGAAAAGATTCTTTACTCGTTGGCGTTCGCACGAAATAAACTTTATAATGGATTTCTTAACTTCAATCAACCAAATACGCCCCTTCCTACTTTTATGCTTTATCAAGAGCATAACGTATTGAAAGAAATCCAAACAGCTATCGAACGATTTTACATGGATTTCAGAGAACAAAATCAACATATGCTGCCAGATATTTTAGAAAAAGAAAATGTGCTATGGATGGTCGAGGATCTAGTACATTTATATGATCGTTACAAAAAACAACCGCTGATCGTGATTGGTGTGAACTATACGCGTGATTTTTATATCAGTAAAGATTTGATTGTTAAGATAGAACAAATTTTTTCAAATGAATCGATCAAAATACAAAACGATTTTATGGAGAACTGTAACATCGTTATCAGTGACTGCCCTTTGAAACAATTGCCTTCCCACATCAAAAAAATATATATTTTAAAGGGAATCATCACACCAGAAGATTGGAAAAAAGTGATTATGAGGATTTCAGAATATATTTTTGAATTAAAAGAAGAGGCTCTTATGAACCAATCAGAAAAAGAAAATCAAGATAACCTCTAGTTCCTAGACCAAAGAAGTGACATAAATCCGTATACTGTTAAAAAGCATACGGATTTATGTCACAAAAGTTTGAATATCTTTTTCGTTTACATAATAAAATTATAAATTATTTACTGATTTTCTTTACGTTCATTTCCTTTTTCAATTGCTTCCCATAATCCATTTAGATATACCGCACCTAATGCTCGATCATATAAGCCATATCCTGGTCTTCCTGTCTCATTCCAAATCATTCTGCCATGATCAGGGCGGATGTATCCGTCAAATCCGTTGTCATACATTGTTTTTAGAATACGGTACATGTCTAATGAACCGTATTCTGATTTATGCGGTGCTTCATAGAAATCTCGATTAGCTAAAAACTTGATATTTCGAACGTGAGCAAATGGGATCCGGTCTCTTTGGCAAAATTCTGCTAAAATTTCATACACATCATTTTCTGGGTCTTCTGCAATACTTCCTGTACAAAGAGTAATTCCGTTAGAAGGACTGTCTACTACTCGGCACAACCAATCTAGATCTTCTCGATTCTTTACGATTCGAGGTAATCCAAAAATCGAGTACGGCGGGTCATCTGGGTGTACAGCCATTTTGACCCCTACCTCTTCACATGTCGGGATGATCGATTGAAGAAAATAAGCAAAATTTTCTCGAAGTTTTTCTTCGTCTACTGATGCATACGCTTCAAGCAAAGATTTGATATGAGCTAAGCGTTCAGGTTCCCACCCCGGCAACTCGAATTCATTGCTGGACTGTTCGATGCGTTCGACGATTTCTTTTGGATCATCTGGAATATCAGCGGATATAAAAGCTAACGTAGACGAGCCATCTTCTAAGCGGTAATCAAGATCAGATTTGACCCAATCAAATACAGGCATAAAATTATAGCAGATGACTTCTATTCCATATTCTGCCAAGTTTCGGATCGTCTGCTTATAGTTTTCGATATACTGCTCACGGGACGGTAATCCAATTTTAATGGCATCATGCACATTGACGCTTTCGATAACCTTTAGTGTCAATCCACGAGACTCAATTTCTTCTTTTAATTCTTTGATCCGTTCCCTAGGCCACACTTCTCCTACTGGTATATCCATCAATGTGCCTACAATACCTTTGACTGCAGGTATTTGTCTGATTTCATCTAAAGTAATCTTTTCCTCTTGTGAACCGTACCATCTAAAAGTCATTTCCATTATAAAGTTCCTCCATGTTCTTGTAAGTAATTCTGTAATGTTTTTCGTACGGCATTGGGTCCTGCCAACATTTTGATGAACATTCCTTCTATTTTTCTGCCAATCTCAGCTTGATAAAGATCTACACCAAAAATTTCTTTATTTGACAAAATAGGAGCAATTTTCTCTTGGATATGTGAGATATCTTGCGTACCCAATTGAATGTCAGAAAGCCTGTGCTGAAGTTCTATCAGCAAAGGATCTGGACTCGGTGTGAATGGTTTCCCTTGATCATCAAGGCCAATAAGGTATCGAAGCCAAGCAGCGAGAATCAATGGGATGAACACAAGAGTCTGCGGGTCCTTATTTTCTATTTCCATATATTTTTTAATCGTCTCACCGTAACGAATCGCCACCTTTTGAGAGGTATCCGTGGCGATTCGCTGAGGCATGTCAGGAATATTTGGATTAGGAAATCGCACAGTGACTACTTCTTCAAGAAAGGTCTTTGGATCAATGATTCCAGGCGATTCTACGACTGGAAGACCTTCATTGTACCCGATTTCAGAAACTAACAGCGACAAATCTGGATCATTCATCTCCTCAGCTATACTCCTATAACCCAGTAAACAACCCATAATAGCTAAAGCCGTATGCAAAGGGTTAAGACAAGTCGTCACTTTCATCGTATCTGCTTTATCTACCGTTGCACGATCAGTCAAGAACACTCCAGCTTTTTCGAATCTCGGACGTCCGTTTGGGAAATGATCTTCCATGATTAAATAATGGATGTCTTCTGTATTGACGAATGGCGCAATATTGGTTCCCTTTGCGGTTTGCAAGATCGACATATTTGAAAAGCCTTCTTCTGCCAACATTCTGCTAACTGATATGGAAGGATTCGGAGTGATACGGTCAATCATTGTCCATGGAAACGCAACGATTTCTTCATTCGATAAGTATTGGATAAATGTTTCTGGTACATAACCTTCCTTTTGCCATTCTTTTGCGATTGCTAGCAACGAAGTACGTAATTGACTGCCGTTTTGTGAAAAATTATCTGTAGAGACAAGTGCAATCGGCCAAGCTCCCGATAAAAACCGTCTATAAAGTAGTGCAGTAAGAATACTCATCGTATGTGATGGCTTTTTCGGACCATTTTTTATATCAACTGCAATCGGTCCTATATATTTATTACTTGTATCTTTCAATCGATAACCTTTTTCACTAATAGCAAAAGTAACTAATTGCAAATTCGGATTTTCAAAGTGACCAATCATCTTAGCAAAGTGTTCCGAGCAATCTGGATGACAATACAGACTGTCAGCTGTCGCAGCTAATATACGTTTGACAAATTTTCCACTGCTTGGCATGACCACTTCAAGAATCAAATCATCAAAATCTCGGTAAGCCTTTTCAATTATTTCTTCATCGAATGTTTCACAAACAATGACACCAGTGGGCAATTCGCCTTGATCCGCTAAACGTTGAGCGATTTCTGCATGAAATCCTCGATAAAGATTTCCGCCACCAAAATGGATCCAGACAGGATTTCTTTGTCCAGTTTCTCTTAATGATGCACGGTCAAAATGAGGTATTTCTACTTCTTTTTGAGATAATTCAGGAATAAAGTTCTCCCAGTTGTTTAAATCAATCATTTTTCCCCTCCTAAACTAACATATCAGTTTTTTTGTCTTCAAATGAATTTTATGTAATAAAAACCGCTGTGTCAATCAAAATTTTACTTTTTATACAAATTTACTAGTTTAAGTGACATATCAGATTGTTTTTCAGATCTCTTCTGTTATACTACGTTCATAGAAATGATTTTGGAGGTATAAAAATGAAAAGTAGCTTGCAATCTCAAGCTTATCAAGCGATTCGTAAACAAATCATCTATGCGGACCTAGAACCTGGAAGGAAAATATCTGAAAAAGCGCTGGAGGCACATCTTTCTATCGGCCGAACCCCCATTCGCGAAGCATTGATTCAACTACGTCAACAAGAACTCGTGTACACAGTTCCTCAAAGTGGTACGTATGTTTCAAGAATCAATCTCTATTCTGCAGAAAATGCTCGATTTGTTCGAGAGCAATTAGAACAGCAGATCATGATCGAATGCTGTTCCAAATTGGACCATCAAACACGAATAGTGTTAGAAACGATTTTAGAAGAACAAGAAAAAGCAGCCAAAATAAAGGATGAACGTGCGTTTTTTCGTGCAGATAATTTATTTCATGAAGCTTGTTTCGAAATTGCCGGCAGAAAAGAAGTTTGGAACTGGTTAGATGACCACAATACCCATTTAGAACGTTTTCGTTGGTTAAGAGTGACCATACAAGGGCTTCCATGGGAAACGATCATGGAGCAACATGAAGATTTATTCAGAGCATTAGTCGATAAAAAACCAGAAGAAGCTCGTTTTCAAACGGGATTGCACTTGCACATGATGCTGAAAGAACAAGAAACTGTCACTCAACGTTATCCTGAGTATTTCAAGTAGTTGTATTTTCTTATGCCTCTTCCATTTTATAATTAACCAGCGTTTTTGAGTAATCTTTATTAAATAACAAAATATTCATTGACTTTCTAACTCCAACTAAATTACAATCATTATAAATAAATAATTATTATTGGAGGTTTTACTATGTCATTGATTGGGAAAAAAATCGAAGAATTTAACGCTCAAGCTTATCATCAAGGAGAATTTTTAGAAATTAGCGAGAAAGACCTTATGGGGAATTGGAGCATTCTATGTTTCTACCCAGCAGATTTCACTTTTGTTTGTCCCACTGAACTAGAAGACTTACAAGAACAATACAGCACCTTGAAATCTTTGGGTGTTGAAGTCTTTTCTTGCTCTACAGATACCCATTTTACTCACAAAGCATGGCATGATACATCAGATGCTATCGGTAAAATCGAATACACGATGATTGGCGATCCTTCGCATCGGATTTCTCGTATTTTTGATGTGTTGGATGAAGAACAAGGATTAGCTCAACGAGGAACATTTATTATTGATCCAGACGGCATCGTTCAAGCTATGGAAATCAATGCAGATGGAATTGGTCGTGATGCTAGTGCACTGATTGATAAGATACGGGCTGCTCAATATGTACGTACTCACCCAGGTGAAGTTTGTCCGGCAAAATGGAAAGAAAGTGGCGAAACATTGAAACCAAGTTTTGATCTTGTTGGAAAAATTTAGGTGGTCGACATGTTAGATAAAGAAACTA
Organism: Enterococcus sp. 2STP; assembly: GCF_032465635.1. Classification (NCBI taxonomy): domain Bacteria; kingdom Bacillati; phylum Bacillota; class Bacilli; order Lactobacillales; family Enterococcaceae; genus Enterococcus; species Enterococcus sp. 2STP. The sequence goes on along the minus strand of NZ_JAWDJH010000018.1, from coordinate 76,316 downwards.
AACAAAACCTCGAACAATATTTAGCACTGATTGAATCTCCTATTGTTTTTTCTGTTAGTTTGGATACTAGTGAAAATAGTCAAAAATTAGCAGAATTTACGAAGGAAATATCAGAAATGTCTCCTAAAATCTCTTGGGAAAAAAAAGAGTTGACGCGGACACCTAGTTTTTCTATCAGCCCTCTTGGCAAAGAAAGTGGAATTGTTTTTGCTGGTATCCCCCTCGGTCATGAATTTGCTTCTTTTTTACTAGCACTGTTGCAAATTAGTGGACGGGCACCGAAAATCAGTGAATCTTTGAGTCTCAAAATCAAACAAATCAAACAAACGCTGCATTTTGACAGTTATGTCAGCTTGACTTGTCATAATTGCCCCGACGTTGTACAGGCATTGAATATATTAGCTGTATTAAATCCAAATATTACTCATACGATGATTGAAGGCGGTATGTTCCAAAAAGAAATCGATGATAAACAAATCATGGCAGTGCCAACAGTGTTTTTAAATGGTGAAGAATTTAGTAGCGGACGCATGACGATCGAACAAATCGTTGAAAAAATCACTGGTCCTTTGGTTGAAGAAGAATTAGTTGAAAAAAAACCTTATGATGTATTAGTGGTCGGTGGCGGACCAGCAGCTAGTAGTGCAGCTATCTATGCAGCACGTAAAGGAATCCGCACAGGGATTGTTGCTGATTCCTTCGGTGGACAAGTCGTTGAAACACTGGGAATTGAAAATATGATTGGTACCCCTTACACAGAAGGGCCAAAACTAATGCAGCAAGTAGAAAATCATGTGCGTAGTTACCCTATCGATATTATGATCAATCAACAGGCTGTTTCCTTAAATAAAGAGCAAGATTTTATCACTATCGGCTTGGCTAACGGCATATCACTTCAAGCAAAAACTGCAATTATTGCGACAGGTGCGCACTGGCGTTCTATCAATGTACCGGGCGAAAAAGAGTTTAAAAATAAAGGAATTGCTTATTGTCCACACTGTGACGGCCCTCTATTCAAAGGAAAAGAGATTGCTGTTATCGGTGGTGGTAATTCTGGAGTTGAAGCAGCAATCGATTTGGCTGGGTTAGCAAAACATGTATATGTTCTAGAATTCTTACCAGAATTAAAAGCAGATCAAATCTTACAGGATAAACTAGTCTCTCTTGCGAATGTCACTGTTATCAAACATGCAGCGACGAAAGAAATCAGCGGTACGAATCAGGTAGAATCTCTCTCCTATATCGATCGCCGTACGATGGAGATGCATACACTAGCTGTTTCAGGAGTATTCATTCTAGTCGGCTTACTCCCTAATACGGATTGGCTAGATGGAACGATCGAAATGAATCCAAGAAATGAAATAGTGACCGAGAAAAATGGCGCAACGAATATCCCCGGCGTTTTCGCAGCTGGTGATTGTACAGATAGTCCATACAAACAAATCATCGTTTCAATGGGTTCAGGAGCTACTGCAGCTTTAGGAGCATTCGATTATCTGATGCGCACTTGAGCGATGAAGATTGTAAAAAAGTCAGATAGAGGTTGTGAGCCTGCCGTTCAGCTCCGAGTCACTAGGAACAATTTCAATAAACAGTTTCTCATGTTTGTTGAATATTGTGACTTGTGACTGAGGAGTTGGCAGGAAAACACCGTTTATTCGGAAAAAAGGATTGTGATAAGATTTTTGCCACAATCCTTTTTGTCTTTTTTTTTGAATAATCACTTTTTCTTCTCTTTTTCTTATATACTATAAGTAGTAAATAGTTTGAGAGAAGAAAGGTGACTGATTGTGGCGCAAAATCGTATTTTTAAGACAAGTTTTGCAAGCGTTTATCCCATGTATGTAGCAAAAGCAGAGAGAAAAGATCGTACAAAAGAGGAAGTAGATGAAATCATTTGCTGGCTGACAGGTTATTCCCAAACAGAACTAGAAGAGCAACTACAAAAACAAGTGACTTTCGAACAATTTTTTGCGGAAGCCCCTGCCCCCAATCCTTCTCGTTCTTTGATTACAGGTGTTGTTTGTGGTGTGCGAGTAGAAAACATCGAGGATAACTTGATGAAAGAAATTCGTTATTTAGATAAAATGATCGATGAGCTAGCAAAAGGCAAAAAAATGGAAAAGATCCTCAGAAAATGATCTTTCTTAAGAAGCTCTTCTCCTTCACTCGTTTTGTACCGTTTGATTTGGTAATATGACTGGTTCACGTTAAAATAAGTCAAAGGAGGTTTTCTTATATGTTTGAGACGATTAAACAAAATATTCAAAAATACGCCTTATTAAGAGCTGCTGTTTATATTATTTCTGGGATTGCGATTGTGCTAAACCCTTCTGCTGTTTTTCATTTTATCGGTTATCTGATCACTGCCTATCTTGTTTTGCTTGGGTTGTTGAATCTTTTTGAGGCTTACCGTTTTAAAAGGAAAACAGGTTCTTGGAGTATCGGTCTGTTTAGTGGTCTTTTTTTCCTGATCTGCGCGCTGATCGTTTATGCTTTTGCACCTGCAATCGTTTCTATCCTGCCGATTCTTCTTGGATTAGCTGTTATCATCAACAGCTTGTTCCAGTTGTTCTTCAGTATGAATACAAAAGCTAAAAGTTGGAGTGTTTATAGTATTCTGTTGTTGATTGGCGGATTCGTCTTATTGTTCAATCCATTCAAAAGCTTGATGGTTCTATTTCAAATATTCGGTTTCATCTTGATTTTCATGGGCATCCAGGAGATCATCAATTTTATCAGAATAAGAAGAATGTATTGAGTTTTATGCTTTAAAAACAATTCCATTGACTGTAGTATACACAAGAAGACCTTATTTTATAATTACGGGACTGATGAATCAGAATTGATTCTTCGGTCTCTGTTTGTATGTTATGAAAACCCTAGTTATGCTAAGGTCTGCAGAGAGTTTCCCGCGTGGTAGTAAAAAAACTCGTTAAACTATTAAGTTGAAGTGGATTTCCGATGAAAAGAAAACCTCCAGTTCACACTGGAGGTCTTAATTCACAAAGATAAAAAAATCTCAGAATTTTTCTTTTTATAATAAAAGAAAATGAACAACTCCCTATCTTTCGCTATATGCCTGAACAGTTCTGAGCTGTAATCTATTCTGCTGGCACCTTTGGACTTCCTTTTTTATAGTATCCATTGTTTTTTTTATTTCATGATGAGAAACGATAGTTCCAACATTCTCGATAATCTTTTGCTTATCTAAATCTGTTAAAAAATAAATACTAGTAGAGTCATTTGTTTTATTTTTACCCAAAAGTTTTTTTAATTTATTATATTTAGTTCCAGTATGGTTATGTTTAAGAGAGGCATTTAACATAGGTAAAGCAATCCGATCAAGCGGAAGCTTATTTTTAGTTTCAGTAAAATATTGATTGAACAACCTACTATTTTCCTGTTTTTTTGAAAATTTATTATTCATATCTTTTCTCTCTATTTTATTATAACTGTATAAGCTGTTCAATTCTCTAAAATAATAGATTGTTTTGGGACCATAACCTGCTTTTTCTAATTGACGACAGGCAATTTCTGTAAGTATTTTATTCAATGACTCATTACTCGGCTTACTTTGTTCTATACGAAACTGTTCCAATTTATCTTTCAATGCTCCTGTCCATGATTTTACGCAACAATTTCCTATAATTTGCGCACTTCTGATCTTATCACCATAATATTCCTTGGTTGCTACTTTACTGAGGAGTCTTAAAGGAATATACTCTTTATAATTTAGTTTTTTATTATTGATATCCAAAGGAATATTGAATTCTCCTCTGCCGTTCTCAAGGGCATAAATCATCTCTGCAAAATTTTTTTCTGTGTCTTTTATTTCATAAATGTAACTTACTTTCCTCTTCATCTGTTCCCTATTTTTAACAACTAAAGATTTCTCTGATCTTTCAGGAGGAGCTATTCCAGCTTTATCAAAAATTTCTATCTGAAAAAAACCAGCTTTTTTTTGGATGGATGCTGTTACAAGATGTGAACTTTTTTCAGTTTTGAAAGAAAGAGGTATCATAATAAAACTACTGGAATCATTAACAACCAATTCATTGGTATATTTGCGAAATAATTCAGCATTTTCAAGCGCATAAGTACTTCTTACAAGAGATTCTTTCATATTTTTTGTATCTATTTTAAATTCATCTTCACTTAAATCAACTAAGTTAATAAATAAAGGGGTCAAATCTGAAATAAAATTTGTTTTATTAAAGCGATTGATATCGTTTGTTTTAAAATGATATTGCTGAGCAAAGGCATTAGCAATATTGTTAACCCATTGATCATTTTCGATACGTGCTAATCTTTCGTTATCTATTTCTTGTATTAATTTATGCTCGCCCATAAGCTTCCTCCACTGTGATAAATATTTAAACGTTCTGATAAGTCATCTTAACATATTTATCCAATCCATAATTTTAGTATAAAAACTATTTTTTTCTATTAAAAGAAAAAATTGTGACTATAAGATTTGTTTACAAGTATATTGTCCGAAAAAATTAATAATATATGTTATGCTAAGTTCGGGCTATATTTTATACAAAGGAATGATGAGAATGGAATTTATTGGTATTCTATGCCTGATATTGATTTCAACAACGATTGGCTCACATATCTCTAGGAGATTAGGTATTCCAGCAGTAATCGGACAATTACTTGTTGGTGTTTTGCTAGGACAAGCTGGATTGAATTGGGTCAAACCGGATATTCTAGTCCATGACTTCTCGGAGATTGGTGTAATCTTATTGATGTTTTTAGCTGGTCTGGAAAGTGATTTATCTCTTTTGAAAAAATATTTCCGACCAGGCATGTTCGTTGCTTTACTTGGAATCATCTTCCCTGTTGTTTTTGGTTGGCTAACAGGCGAAGCATTCCAAGTTTCGGGAAATGAAGCGATTTTCTTTGGGATTATTCTTGCAGCAACTTCTGTCAGTATTTCAGTTGAAGTATTAAAGGAACTAAACGTGGTGAATACGAAAGAAGGCTCAACTATTTTAGGCGCTTCAGTTGTAGATGACATTTTGGTCGTTTTAGTCCTAAGTTTCAGTCTATCTTTTCTCACTGGAGAAGCTTCTAGCAATGCTTCTTTACCGCTTGTTTTGATTGAACAGCTCGTTTACTTTGTTTTTATTTTCTTATTAGTCAAATGGATTGCACCCTTCTTGCTTTCATTTGCAGAAAAAGTGTACGCAAATTCTTCTATTATCATCGTATCGCTAGTTATTTGTTTAGGTATGTCTTACGTAGCGGATCTTGTAGGTCTTAGTTCTGTCATTGGTGCCTTTTTTGCTGGGATAGCAGTCAGTCAGACAAAGGTCAAAGAAGAAGTATACCACAATGTTGAAGCCTTAGGATATGCAGTATTTATACCAGTATTTTTTGTCAGTGTAGGATTAGAAGTTGATTTTTCTGACTTTGGTGAGCAGCTGCTCTTTATTTCTATATTGACGCTTGTAGCGATTTTGACCAAATTGCTTGGAGGGTATTTTGGTGCTCAGATTGCCGGTTTTTCTCAACATAGTTCATTGATGGTCGGTGCTGGTATGATTTCACGTGGAGAAATGGCTTTGATCATTTTGCAAATTGGACAGCAAAGTCAATTGATCGAACCACAGTACTATTCACCTTTAGTAATCGTGATTTTATTAAGTACACTTATTTCTCCACTTGTTCTGAAATATTTTACAAAAAAAGTTTATGAAGTGTGAGTGACCCAGAAAGCGGTCGTGAACCTGTCGTTTATTCGAAAAAAAGGACTGTGACGATCCCGTCACAGTCCTTTTACTATAGTTAAGAAGTCGTTCTTTATTGATAATTTTGGTTGAGGTATTGTAATAGTTCGGGTGCTCGTTTAGTTGCTGAATCATCATCTTCTTTATTTTCCAACATGCTAACCATCATATAACCTTGGTTATCAGGGTTGAAAGCAAACAAGAAACTGTTCTCTTTCCCTTTTTCATCCTGTTTTTCTTTGATTTCCGCTGTACCAGTTTTCGCTGCCAACGGAATCCCTAAAGCAGAAAGAGAATGTGCTGTACCATTTACATCTTGCACAACTTCTCTCAGATCTGGCACGATCGTCTGTACCGCTGTTTCGCCGATGACATTCTTCTTATCTTTTGTCTCTTTATCTGCAATCAATTTAGGATAGACAAGTGTGCCATTGTTGGCAAAAACAGAATACATTGCTGCTTGCTGGATAGGATTAATTAGAAGTTCGCCTTGTCCATATCCAGTATCAGCTAGCAAGATATCTGAATTAAAGCTCTCTTCATTAGAAATTTGTGCTGGATTCATACTGATTGGCAAATCAAGGTCTTCACCAAAAATGAATTTATCCAAACCTGCACGGAAATTCTTCTCCCCCATTTTCAACGTTTCTTGCGCCATATATATATTATCGGAATAAATCAAAGCAGTTTTTAAGTCTACTTGTGACACATCACTAACACGAGTTACTTGATACGATCCCCAAGAACTGTCTTTTTGCCATTTAAGTCCGTTGATCGTCAACACTTCATTTGGATCGATAGTGCCGTTGTCGAGACCGATTGCTGCTGTGATCATTTTAAACGTAGATCCAGGAGCATAACCTGTCGCAAATCGGCTGATGAATGGTTGTTCAGGATTTTCTTCATAAGCTTTGTAGTCTTCTTGTGAGATCCCGTTTGTCATTTTGTTTGGATCATAGCTTGGAGAGCTAGCAAGCGCAAGAAGATCACCGGTTTTTGGCGTTGTCGCAACAGTCGATCCAGCTTTTCCTCCTAGACTGTCGAAAGCTGTTTTTTGTGCCTTCGCATCGATTGTCAATTTGATATCTTTGCCGTTTTGGACTTCATGCTCGATCAGAACCTTTTTCTCGACACCGTCTGCATCTGTGATGCTTAATTTTCCACCTGTAGTCCCACGAAGATCCTTATCAAAAGCCATTTCCAAACCAGATCGTCCGATTTTTCCATTACTGCTTAATTCTGGATTTTTATCAATATCTTCTGCTGTGATATCTCCCACGTAACCAATCAGTTGAGCAGCTGCTTCACCCAAAGGATAATATCTGCCGTCTACTTCTTGGATGGTAGCTCCAGCTGGAAGTTCTGGCGTTGCTCCATCAATGATTTTCAATGGGACAAAATAATCGGGTTGTACCCAGCTTTGTGAAATAGCTTGATTGATAGCATCTTCTGTTAAGTCGAATGCGGAAGCGATGGCTTTGATATTGGCCGTTTTTTCGTCCCCATCTCCAAGTTTGCTTGGAACGACTCCTAATTGTTTTAGTTTGCCGGTTGTTGCTAATGGTTCCCCATTTCGATCTAAAATGTTCCCTCTTGTTGCTTCTTGCGTGGTCAGGCTTACTTCGTCATTTCCTTCCATTTCTGGAAAAACCAAGTTAGGCTGCCAGTTGATCGTGGTTTGACCATCATTTCTGTCTAATGTTCCTTTATAAGAAAGATCTTTCAATTCACCTAATGAGGTATTCATCTTTGCTTTATATGAAAAACTGTAAGTAGAATCATCTTTTTTATCTACTTTTAGATTTGATATCTCAAGTCCTTTGACATCGGCAGCACCGTAAATATTTTGGTATTTTTCTAAAATCTCTTTTTCAGATAATGCACTTTTATTTGTGGCCTTTTTCGATGCCATACCTGCAGCTTTTTTATAATCTCCTTTGTTCAAAGCTTGGACAAATTGCTCAACCGTCTTTTCTCCAGCTTCTACTGCTTGGGTTTCTTGATAGTGCTGGTAGTAAAAATAACCGCCACCTGCAGCAGCTATTAAGATCACTGCGCCGGCAATATAAGCGCCTGTTCGATTTTTGCCGTGCTTGTCACTTCTTTTCATTTTTTCCTCCTTCTTTTGCTTGCTATTCCTTTATTTTCACTATTTATACCTGTTTATTCTAACATAATAAAAGAAGTCAGAACATAACATAAATTGTTATTTCTAACTTCTTTTATTTTATTTTCTTTACTTAATTATTCAGAAATTTTTTGATTGCTTCTTGGTTTTTGGTCAAATCTAATTCCAGAACACTTCCGGAAGGCGTATTGTCGTTGAAGTCCCAACTGCCGTCTACTGGTACGGATAATGTATCGATCTTTTTATTATCGTCTTTGAGGAAATCCATACCGCAATCCAGTAGCACACTCTCAGGAAGGTTCGTTTGGATACTGCCAAGTAGTTTTCCCACTGCTTTCGGTAATTTAAATATCGAAGTGACGTCTTTCAGCTGCTGAGAGATAGCTTTAATCACTTGTTGCTGTCTTCTAATCCTCCCAAAGTCCCCTTCTTCGTCTTCACGGAATCGAGCATACTGCAGTAACGTATTGCCATCCATTACTTGCTTCCCTTTTTTTATATATACGCCATCTAAATCTAAAGATTTTTCTGCATCAATCTTTACTCCATCAGGAAACAGTTCATTGACGCAATCGATAAAATCTTGAAATGTGATACTTGCATAATACGGGGCTTCAAATTTGAAATTTTCCTTTAATGTTTGGTTCAATAAATCAACTCCTCCGTAAGAGTACGCTGCATTGATTTTATCCATTCCGTAACCTGGTATATCGACATATGAGTCTCTCATGATAGAGATTAGTTTTGCTTGTTGTGTTTTCTGGTCGTATTGTGCAACCATAAGTGAATCTGAGCGACCATTTTCGTCTTTCGAACGGGCATCCGAACCAATCAAAGCCACGTTTAGTGTGGTAGGGACACTTTTCGGCTCTACCTTTTTTACAGTTGAGGTCTGTTTTGCAGACGAAAATCCATGGACAAATTCAATCGAAAAAAAGCCGACTACTAGTGTAAGCAGTAACAAAACAGATAATATGATTTTTTGAAATACTTTCATTGCGAATTCCTCTTTCTAAAAAGAATCTCTCGCTTGAAAAATAAAAGATAGTCCTTTATGATAATTCAAACTGAGAGATTCTCAGTTTCTCTTTATTGTTTTTCAGGTCGATAGAGCGGCAACTCTTCGGCCTGTATCTTCGAAGAAATATTCAACGTGATCCCGATTCCTAAAGAAAGGATCAGATAACTTGTTCCTCCATAACTAACAAATGGTAATGGCACGCCAGTCATTGGCATAAGCCCTGCGATACTTCCCACATTCATTATCGTCTGAACGAATAGCAAAGTTCCGAATCCTAAAAGAAACAATCCAGCTTGCTGATTTTTACAACGACTGCTTAAACAAAAGATTCTCATGCATAATGAGAATAATAAGAAAAGTACACACAATGCACCAATTAGCCCAAGCTCTTCTGTAATGATCGAAAAAATAAAATCTGTTTCTGTCTCTGGAAGATATCCCTTTTTTGTGATACTGTTTCCTAATCCTCTCCCCCATATGCCACCATTGTATAGTGCATAAAACGAATGAGTCATTTGATAGCCCGCACCATGACTATCTATGAAAGGATCTCTTAAAGTCGCAATCCTTTCATAAGCATGATTGAACATCTGGGGAAGCCAGCCTTTGTTTCCTAAATATAATACTCCGCCGGCTGCTCCAATCAATAAGGCGGAAAAAGTAACAATCAGATAGATTCCTTTTTTAAATGGAACTGCTGCTGCCCAAAAAATGACCCACGCAATCGAAAGAATCATCAATGCTCCAGCAATCTTTGGCTGGAATAAAATCAGCAAAGTTATGCCTACTGTAATCAGGAAAGGTTTTTTTAGGTCTTTTGGCGGATTATTTCCGTCACGAAAAAAACAGCTTAGATAAAAAATCAGAAAAAGATTTGCTAATTCTGAAGGCTGAAATTGAATGCCAAACAGAGAAATCCAACGTTGCGCGCCATTAACAGTGACACCGAATATTCCTACTCGTACTAAGATCAAAAAGAAAATCGATAAAGCTAAACCATATCCTGCTATTTTAGGGTGAAGTAAATAGTGCAGTTTGATTGAACGAGCTAAGAAGATTACGCCCCAACTCAAAAATATGAAAATCAGTTGGCGCAATAATAGACTTTTTGTATTTTCATCTGCTTGCAATAAGCGATAAGAACTAGCACTGTATACTTCTAAAAGACCGATCATGGACAAAGTCAAATAAGGACCCAAAATCCACCAATCGATCTTTTTTCTTTTTTTCACCGCATCTCCTCCTCACACAGTAAACCACTTGTCAGGTGAGGAGCGAGTTTGTCTCATCAAATAAGTCAGTCTTGAAAATATAAAGAAAAGGTCAGAAACCTTTTCGAACAAGAATTCTGACCTAGCATCATCTCATCGTCCGAGTTTTAGCACTATACAACGTAAAGAAAACATTCTTAGCTATTGGAAAAAGCCTTAATCCGACAGTTTCTGTTTTACCCATTGGCGACTTTCGACGTTTCTGGGCAATAGCCTATGTTTGTATAGGAGCCTCACCTAACAAGGTTATTACTATATTCTATTTACGAGTCCATAATAGACTTTTCCTAAGGATTAGGCAATGGAATTTGAAATGAAATAGTGAAATTTAACAATCTTTAATATTTTTTAGGAAAAAATAACAAATAACGTAAAAGAATCCCAGCGCAGTTTCGTTCGATTGTGCCAGGATTCCTTGATAATTTTTTTATTTTTGGTGTTTTTTTATGTGGTTTCCACTTTTCGGAATAAATGTTTATTTGTTGAAGTAATTGAATAACCCGCTAATCGTGTGGTCTGTTAATCTTATTTCTTTGCCATCTAAAGTAACTTTGGTGACGACAAAATGATCTTGCAATGGCGGAACTTCTAAATACTGCCCTTGCAGAAAATCATCCACTGTCTCGTATTCTTTTTCCATTTCTTTTGAATCTGCTGATGGTTTATAACTTATTTTTAACATAACTATTACTCCTTCTTATTGGGGACGTGCGATCGTGAAAATTTCTCCTATTGCTGCATAATCATTTCCTGCCAAGCGGCTTACAGCATTCAACTTTCTTGGGTCGATCCTTCCCGTCTTTTCATCATAGACTGTTTCATTCAAATGATATTTCTGTACTTCTAGCAAAAATAAATCAGCTGTTACTTTATTTTTATTCCGTATCTCGACATGTTCATATAAGGTTGTCTCAAAACGAACTTTTGCTTCTGTCAATGCTGGTACTGAAATGATTGCTGAATCCGTTAAAGTCAATTCAGTCAAGTGTAGTTCGCTTTCCTCATTAGGCAGATTAGCTGCTGTTTTATTTGCTTCTTCTACGTTGTCCTCATCAAGGATATGAATGACCGCTTCTCTTGTCTCAAGAATGTTTTTTGCTGTGTCTTTTACTGTATATTGTTTTCTCTGGATCGCCAAGGATAAAATCGGTGGATTCGAACTGACGATATTGAAGTAACTGAAGGGTGCGATATTCACTATATTATTTACGGACTTAGTCGTTACTACTGCAACTGGCCTAGGGATAACTGAACCAATCAGCAACTTGTAATTTTCACGTTCTGTCAATTCTGAAGGACTTCGTTCAAACATGGTCTCGCCTTCTTTCTATAAAATTCGCTAAAAAGCAGATCTGCGAAGACAAAAGGAAAAGCAACGCTTTCCTCTTCTTCTTAGAATCTGCTTTAAACTATCTATTAATTTTTCTTTTTTGTCAAGAATCTGTGCCGTACGTGTTTTTTAGTTCTTTGCTTTATTCGCGGCTTCGACATATCTTTTAGTGATGAATTGCGGACGGGTGATGATGGATCCAATGACGACTGAAAAAGCACCTAATTCATAGGCTTTCTCTACTTGTTCTGGAGAGTCAGTATGGCCTTCCATGACTACTGGTATATTGACTTGTTCTATGATCTGATTCAACAAATCAAAATCAGGCGTCTGTGTCTTTCGAGAATATTCTGTATATCCTGCTAATGTCGTAGACAAGAGATCAAAACCATCTTCTTGCGCTTGAAGCGCTTCCTCAAAAGTCGAAATATCTGCCATGGCTAATCGACCGTGAGCGTGGATCATTTGGACAAGTTCAGCTGTTGTTTTTTCTGTCGGACGTTTACGAGAAGTTGCATCGAGTGCAATGATCTCAGCTTGCGTCTCCAAAAGTTCTTTCACTTCTTTTTCTGTCGCAGTAATAAATACTTCTGACCCATCGTAATCTCTTTTGATAATCCCTATTACCGGCAAATCAACGATTCGCTTGATTTCATTGATATCTTCTGTTGTATTTGCGCGAATACCAACTGCTCCGCCTTCTTTTGCAGCCAAAGCCATTCTCCCCATGATAAAAGAACTGTGTAATGGCTCATTTTCCAAAGCTTGACAAGAAACGACAACCCCACCTTTTATTTTTTCCAGTACATCCACACTATCTCCTCCAATGACGTTCTCTAGAAATACATCTTCTTATAAAAATGTAACCCTTTTCTATCTAGGAGTCAATAAAGTAGCTATCCTTTTTCTTTTAGCAAGCCTTTCTTATTAAAAGAAAATTACTTCAAACTCTTCATATACGATTAGCTTCTCTTCTGTAAATGCCGTGTTCAGTGCTTCTTTGTAGACATGCTTGAAAAAGTCAGTATGGACTTTCCGCCAATAAGCTAACGTTCGATCTCCTTCTCCTTCTTTCCAAGCATGTTCTTCCGTGATTTCACTAAAAGGCAAGATAGTCACATTTATATTTTTGATGATACAAACTGGTTCATTTTTTCCATTCAGAACCACATCTAACTGGCCCACTTTTGGTAAAGGTTCCTTCTCTTTTTTGTATAAATCGTATCCGCTTGATGTACCGGTTTTTATTTTTTTTACCACTAACTCACTCAATTCATCTGCCATTTCTTCTGTATTCCCAAATGAAAAAAAGCTTAGTTTTTCTGATTGATACCTAGGATATTTTTCTTGAAACTTTTTGAAATATTCTTCTACTTTTTGATACATAAGAGCATCTACTCCTTTGTTTCGTATAATAAAAAACCATCCAGATACTAGTATAAACGATTATCTGGATGGAAAATACGATGTATTATTGAATATTTAAGACACGTAGACTATCCTCAACGATTTGGCTTGGTGTCAAATGATAACGTTCATAAAGTTTAACTGTTGGAACACTATCTGTGAATTCTTTCTTTGCACCGAAATTCAGCACATGCATTGAAGAATCACCATAATAACGACTGATTTTTTCGCCAAATCCGCCTGATAAACTACCATCTTCTAATGTGATGACTAATTCATGGACTTCTTTTAATTTATCTAATGTTTCTACATCATTTTCTGTAATTGTTCCTGGATTGATCAATGTTGCTTCCATTCCTTTTTCTCTAAAAGCTTCCACTGTTTCTTTTCCTAGTCCAAGAAAACCACCTAAAGCTAAAATTGCCACTTTTTCGCCTTTATTCACTGTCTGATAGGCTGGAATACTGTAATCATTTGCGATAGCTTTACCATGTTCCACACCATGAGTAGGGATTCGAATAGCTACAGGCTGTTCTGTTTGCTCAAAAGCCCAATCTAGCATAGAGATCATATCTTCTTTTGTTGCTGGAGCAAGATATTTGATGTTCGGAATACTGGATAAATAAGGAATGTCAAATGTTCCTTGGTGTGTTCGATCACTAGCAGAGATCGTTCCGCCACCAACTAAAATGATGACTGGATTCTCGTTGATTGCTAAATCATGTGATAATTGATCATATGCCCGTTGCAGGAAAGTGCTCGATTGGAAGACGACTGGACGTACTCCCTGAGAAGCCAAAGCAGATGCAAACGTGATGGAATGCTGCTCGGCGATTCCCACATCAAAATAATGATCTGGATGTTTTTCTTGGAATGTTTTCAGTCCAAAGGCGCCTGGTATTGCTGCATTGACTGCGGCAATAGGTGCTGTACTTGTTTGCACTTTTTTATCCAGATAATCCATGATGATCGTATTGAATGTTTCTCCAGAAGCTGCCTGTTTTGCTTCTCCTGTAGACAGATCAAATGGGACGTGCCAATGATATTTCATTTTATTATCGATTGCTGGCTGATAACCGCGGCCTTTTTCCGTATGTACGTGAAGTACGATTGGATGATCAATATCTTTTACTTCTTCAAATAAACGGATCACCGTTTCTAGGTCGTTTCCATTATCCACATAGCGATAATCAAATCCCATAGCTTTAAATAGGTTATTACTTCTTTCACCGTGAGTTTGACGAAGCTCTGCTAAGTTCTGATATAAGCTACCGTGGTTCTCATCAATAGACATCTCATTATCGTTTACTAATACGATTAGATTGGTCTGTAAAGCGCCGCCGTTGTTCAGCCCTTCAAAAGCTAAGCCGCCACTTAGTGAGCCATCTCCAATAAATGCTACCACATTTCCTGATTCTTTCTTCAGATCTCTGGCTTTAGCCAACCCAGTAGCTAAACTGATAGATGTAGATGTGTGACCCACTGTAAAATAATCATGTTCACTTTCGTGTGGATTGGAATACCCGCTTACTTCATGGTAATGTCCTTTTTCAAAGCCATTTTTCCGACCAGTTAGCAGCTTATGACCATAAGATTGATGGGAAACATCCCATACGATTTTATCCTTAGGTGAATCGAATACATAATGAAAAGCAATCGTTAATTCGACTACACCTAGATTCGGACCAACGTGCCCACCTACATCGCTGTCCTTTTGCAAGATTTTTTGGCGCATTTCTTCTGCCAGCTGTTTCATTTCCTCAACAGATAATTTTTTGACATCTGCTGGACTGTTGATTGTATCCAATACATGTAATGCTGTACTCATCATACATTCTCTCCTCCGTACTATCTTCTTTTTAGTTGAAAATAGATTTGTAACACTTTATCTATTCTACTCCTTAGAGTTGACTCTAAGTCAATAGTATTTTAAAAAAATTCGGAGAAAGTTTGTTATATAAGTAGTTTTTCGCACAAATCAGGTCACAAATAAAAAAACTTCTACAGTCTTTTAAAAAGCTCTGTAGAAAGTTGATGTTTGTCTTGCTTTAAGATCTCCTCAAGAAATATGTTTTTTTAATAAATGAAGCTCCTGAGCAATACGATACAAAAGGATGTTTGCACCTTTTAACGAGATAGGATAGACCTTTGTTTTTTCAGTTTCTAAACCAGTTTGATAGCTAGCAGCATCGCATAAAACTACTCGTTTTTTTGAACACAAACATTCATCAGGTAATTCTTCTAAAGAACGAAATAAAATGGGATTTATTTCAGCCATATCTTCTTCAGCATACAAATGAAATTGAGTTCGATAAAAAAATTGTTTGACTGAACTTTCTGAAACAACAAATATTTCTATCTCTTGCTGTATCATCTGTTCTCTGGTAATCAAAGAAAGACTCTTAACAAATTTTCGGATGAAATTATCATTCCATCTTAGATGAATTTGGTTTTTCTTTTTCCAATCGTCTAGCACTTCTACTATTTTTCTGTATAGAAGCTGTTCTTTTTCTGACAGTAGATAGATTCGTTCCGGTAAAAATACTTGACCGTCTGCCCACAACGTACGGACGAATTGTAAAAAGGATTGCTTAAAAATAAAATTGTCTGCATCGTCGATTTCAGCGACTGGGAGAATCTGTAAAATCAATTCATTGAGTGACAGGTCATTGAGAACAAAATTTTTATACACAACTTCGAAATCTTTTCTTAACAGCTCCATGTTCTCATTGGTATAATTTCTGCTATTGAACAAAGAGAAAATATAATAGACATCTTCTTCCTGTAAGTGTAACATCCCTTTTTGCTCTTCCAATCCTTGACAGACTAATTGAAATAACGGCTTCGTCTCCGCACTTTTCTTATCTTCTTCTTTCAGTTCAAGGGGAAACGTCTTTCTTCCGATTGCAATCTCTATTCCCCGTATGATAAAGGACTTTTCATCTTCCGAATATCTCCTTTTAAAAAAATGAGTCTCTACATAATCAATCAGCTCGTTACAAGCTTCTTCTACATGCGGATTTTTACTCTCATATCCTTCCCAATTGATATAACGTACTAAAGCTAGCAGAATATTCCGCGAATCAAATTCTGGAATAATGATTTCTTTATTTTTCAAATAATCATTTTCTTTAAAAAAATCCAAGACGCTCTTTTTGATCGTATATACTTTACTCAAAGAAATAAATTCAAGATCAGCCAGTTCTGTACTCGTGAATATACCCTTGAAATAATAACTTAAAAACTTTAAAAAATAAGATTGACCATACAAAAATTGCGTAAGCTCAGAAAGAGCAATCCCTCGTTTAAATATAAGTTTGTACTTATGCTTCTCTCTTATTTGTTCTTTTATGCAATATTCCAGACACTCGGCTAGACTTTCTAGATCATGAAGGATCGTCGGTGTGGTCACCCCTAGTGAAATAGCTGTTTGTTCGATATCTATTTCTTGGAATTCAAATAATTGTTCGCATAGATACACTTTTCTAAATATATTTCGCTCGATGTATTTTTCCAGCATTCCTGATACACGCCTCCAGTTTTTTTATAGTTTTATTTAAACATATCCACGAATCGCTTTTTTATTTACTTTTTGTTTAGAAAACCCCTTTCAAAAACCAATAAAAAAAGAAGCCGGAACAAAAGTCAATCAAGCTTACAATCCCAGCTATCGTTTAGATAACTTGGTGTCGCTTGGACTTTTACCCCAGCCACTTTCAAGAAAGGCTATTCGAAGATATCAGCATCGAGTTCTTTGACTACGTCCTTCAGTAATTGGATGCCAGCTGCGCTGTTACCGAATGGATCTAGTGCTGGACTGAAGACGCCTATGCCGTAACGATTGGGCACAGCTGCCATCAAGCCGCCACCTACCCCGCTTTTGGCAGGTACACCAACATGAACGGAAAACTCGCCTGATTCATCATACAAACCGGCAGTTGTCATAATCGATTTGACGATCGTTGCACTTTCTTCAGTAATGAGCCGCTTGCCATTCCAAGGAGCGATCCCTTTATTTGCCAATACAGCGGCTAGTTTTGCTATACCTGTAGCGGTGACATTGACGGAACATTGTCTGAAATAGGCATCGAGTATCTCTGGAACATCTCCTTCGATCATTTGATTGCCTTTCATATAATAAGCAAGAGAGCGATTGATATCACCTGTTCTTGATTCAGAATGATAGATTTCTTCATTCAATGTGATATCAGGATCATCACAGATTTCTTTCATAAATGACACGATCCGTTCAAATTTTTCATCTGCATCTTTTCCGGCAATCAGAGAGGTTGTTGCAATCGCTCCTGCATTAACAAAAGGGTTCATCGGGTGTTTGCGATGATTGATCTCCATATTCATGATAGAATTGAAAGCAAATCCGGTTGGTTCCGTGTTGATTGTTTGAAAGACTTTTTCAATTCCGTTATCTTTGATTGCTAATAACAATACGGGAACTTTTGACATGCTTTCGATGGCAAAACGTACATCGGCATCTCCTCCCTCGATCAGTTGTTTTGTATCCAGATCATAAATCGCCATACCTAATTGTTTTGGATCCACTTCAGCTAATGCTGGAATGTAGTCTGCCACTTGTCCTGTTTGATAATAGTGGAAATTTTTTCCAATCAATTGTTCTAATTCTTTTCCTTCCATTTGAATAACCAGCTTTCATTTTTTATTTTTCTGCATGCTGGAATTTATGACGGCATGCGTAGATCGTAAATGGAATAACTAAGACGATAAGATAAGAAACAATAAGAATCGTTTCATAAATCCCATGCTGTCCAGCTGCGATACTTGCAGGTGGAACAAATGAGATACAAAAAGCAAAAAGTGAAGTCAAAAGACCTAAACAAGCAACGATTACTTTTACAACTTTTCCTCCTGGAACCTGATAGGCTCTTTCAAGACTTTCATCTTTAAACACTAACTTCAAATAGCCAGCGAAAAACATAAAGTACAACATTAGATAGATCACAACAGTCAATGACATCGCTGCAAGAAATGAAAGATTATTCCCCCCGCCACTTAATGTAAAGACGGCTGCCCAGATTGTCGCAACAATCCCATTTGCGATCATCAAATGCGCAGGAACACCATGTGCATTTTCTTTCGCAAAATATTCAGGAAGTAATCCTTCTTCTGCCGCTACGTGAAGTGCTTTTGAAGGAGAAGTTACCCAAGAAGCTATTTCTCCGATGACACCTAAACAAACAAGGATCGCAAGGATTTTCGCAACCCATGCAAGACTTGGATCAATGTGTCTTAATAAAAATTCTAACGATTGGATCACTCCTGTATTAAGAGACAAACCCTGTTGAGGGACTGTAGTAGCCACAGTCAATCCGCCAAAAGTGTCTAAAATGATGGCCAGAATAACCAATACAAACATTGCTAATGGATAATCCTTTTTAGGGTTTTCCATTTCATTTGCATGACTAGCAGATGTTTCTACTCCCATATACGCTAAAATAAAGGAAACAAAAACAACCAGCGTAGGTAATTTTGAAAAATCAGGAATCAATGTTTTCATAGACAGTGTCGTTTGTAGTGGAGCACCTGAAGCGACATAGTGGATCCCTAAGCCAAACAAGACTAATGCAGGCAATAAGATCCCAGCTACAAAACCGATTCGAGCAATTAAAGAAGTGTATTTGGTTCCTTTTAGCTGAGAGAGCAAGATAGCCCAGAAAATAATCAATAAGATGGCCAATTTCAGAAATTTATTGTTTTGTATAGCGTCGATCCCCGTTGCATAGGATAATGCACCAGTTAAGAAATACAGCATAGTCAAGTAACCAACAGTTATCTCAAACCATTGGAAAAAGATAGCGGCAAAACCAAATCGTTTTCCCAATGTCCGACTGACCCAAGTATAGACACCGCCTTTTTCCCAGCCTTTCACCGTTGCCATCTCTGCTGCACACAATGCCACAGGGATAAACCATAGCAAACCGCCTAATAACAAGAAAAATACTAAACTGAAGCCAGAGGTCGCAAATGTGGGATATTCATATAGTGAAACGACCATTGAGATCGTCATGGCCAAAAAGCCGAAGAACGTTAATTTCTTTGCAGGAATTTTCGTTTTGCTTTGTTGCATGAATCTTCCTCTTTTCTATTTGATTTTGTTTCAATTGCGTTTGTTACCGAAGAAGAAAAAGTCTAATCCTTCTTCCTGCTCTTCTTTTGTAGTAGTGATCGTTGTGAAATGCATGGCTGATTTTAGAATCGCTGTTGTCAGCACATAGGCATACACGGCAGTAATGATGACACCAATCACTTGGATTCCTAAGAAGTACCAGCTGCTTGGATTTGTTAATAAATGGCTGTTAGTTGCAAAAATTCCGATCAGAATCGTCCCTGTGAATCCGCCCATTCCATGGACGCCCCACACATCAAGTGCATCGTCCCATTGTTTCTTTTTACGAAAATCAACAGCAGCATGACAGACGATTCCAGCAATGATTCCGATCAACATGGCACTTTTTGCTTCTACATAACCAGCACAAGGCGTAATGGCTGCCAATCCAGCAACGGATCCTGTTAGTACGTCGACAAAATCAAAGCCATTTCCTTTTACTTTTGCAATAATCAACCAAGTAACCATCGCAAATGCAAGAGCGATGAATGTTGAACCAAATGCGTTGACTGCTTGATCATCTGCTCGAAGTGCACCACCGGAGTTAAAACCGAACCAGCCAAACCAAAGTAGACCTGTACCGATAGCAGCTGCCATAAGACTGCTATGCTGAGTTCTTTCGCCCATAGGAATCTTTCTTTGTCCAAGTGTGAGGATGCATGCCAATGAACCGAATCCAGCTGTCGTGTGGATGACTGCTCCGCCAGCGAAATCTCTAAATCCCATCTGATCCAAAAATCCGCCGCCCCATATCCAATGGCAAACAGGGAAGTAAATCAGCAGGTTCCAACAAACAACAAGGATAATATAGCCTTTTAAATTCAGTCTCCCTGCAAAAGCTCCTGTCATCAAAGGAACAGTAATCACGATAAACATCAGTTGGTAAAGAAAGAACATCAAAAATGGGATCGTCGCTCCATGGAACATGTTGGGGAAGCTTGTAACATGTCTCATCAAAAAGAAATCTGCCGGATTTCCAATCATACCGCCGATATCTCGTCCAAATGCCAATCCGAATCCACCGAATACCCACATGATCGTTGTTATCCCAACTGAGAGAAAAGATTGAGTCATGATCGTCAGTATATTATTCTTCCGTGCCAGTCCGCCGTAAAAAAATGCTAAACCAGGAGTCATCAAGCAAACCATCGCTGTACATAAAATCATGAATGCTGTATCTCCTGTATTGATAGGTAATGTATTCATTTTTTCGCCTCCTTTCTACGTTTACGAGTATAAAAGAAAATCTACTTGTATTTTTCTTCTGTTTTTTTGAATACATTCTTGTATTTATAAAAGACAGACAATCAATAAAAGCTTGGTGTGCTATGCTTTTTTATCGTTTTGACCAAATAAAGACAAAAAAATAAACAATCTTCTTTTATGGAAAACCGTTTATTTTCGTCTTTTTTTATTTTTCAAGCTATTTTTTCATAAGGAATAAAGAATACTTCATATAAAAATATATAAAAAAAGAACTGCAGCAAGTTTCACTACAGTTCTCAAATTTGTTCTTCATTTCAACATAAGTTTTTCTTCAATTTGCTTATAATTTACGTGCAAAGAATGAAACGACTAATACTAAAATGATTGCACCGATTAATGATGGAATGATAGCCATTCCTGCAATTGTTGGTCCCCAAGTTCCTAATAAAGCTTGTCCAATGGCTGAACCTACTAAACCAGCAATGATGTTTGCGATGATTCCCATTGATGATCCTTTATTCGTGATTGCTCCTGCAATTGCTCCGATGATACCTCCGACGATTAATGCCCAAATAAATCCCATTTTAAATTCCTCCTAACTGACTTTTTACTTCTTATTGTACACGTGGTTCGTTATTTTCTTTGACTTTTTGTGCACCTTTGCCTACAGCAGCTTTTGCTTTATCTGTTTGGCGTGAAGCAAATTGTCCTGTTGATTTTGCTGCTTCTGTTACTTTGTCTTGTACTGTTTCTTGATCTTTTTGGTATTCTTCTTGTGTTTTGATGTCTGCAACATTCACATTCACTTCGATAACATCTAAATGTGTCATATTGTTTACTTCAGTACTGATCAATTCTTTGATTTGGTTGTAGATGTCTTCGATGTCTTTACCGTATTCTACAATCACGTCTAAATCCACAGCTACTTGTTTCTTCCCTACTTCTGTATTGATACCTGCTGTTACATTATCTGTGTTGACTAATTTTTCAGCCATATTTGAAAAGAATCCGCCATCTAATGTCAATAGACCATCTACATCTTTCAATGCATAGCCGATGATTTTTTGGATAACTTTGTCTTCATAAGTCAATTCACCATTCATCATACGGTTTTCCCCTTTTTCATTTGCTAAAACTGATCCATTTGTTGTATTCATGTTTTTGTTTTCCATCTTTGTTTCCTCCTATGATTTAAAAAATTGATCCACTATTCCTGTCTGTTTTAAATAAAACCCGATTCCTGCACCAATTGCTGTCATAATGATGATCAACAATGTTTTGAAAAATCCAATCGTTAACCATAAAACAGCTAGCAGTAGTCCAAGACCCCCAAAGATAATAGGGAGCTTGTATGCTGAAAATAGTTCTTTCATTATTTGGCCCTCCTATTCCACTCGAGAGTGCTTGTAGTCTCTTGTATCTTCTTGTTCTTCATAACCGCTGTATGTGACTGCTACTTTGACTGTTTCTTTTGTTCCAAGTACTCTAGTCACTTCTTCTTCGATGTCTTGCATCAGTACACCTGTTTTCCCTACTAATGAAGAAGTTCGCTTCAAGTCTCCGTTGACATGGATATGGATTCGATTTTTCGTTGAACGTATCCGTACTTTAGGTGAATGAATGAACTCTTCTTCGTGTAAATGGGAACGTACCAGCCCTTCGATCGCTTTTTTGTCGATCGTCAATTTGCCATCTTCCCGTTTCATAACGAAAGTTCCTCTTGATTTTGGATAGAAAAGAACGACTAGCAAGATGATAATAGCAAGAACGGCAAATACTACAGCTGCCCAGAAAATATATTGTTGCATGTAGTAATTCGTTAAGGTAAAGAAGCGAAATCGTTCCAATTGTTCAGGCATAATATACGGCGCATTGATTAACGCAATTGCTAGAAACACTGAAAGTAGCAGCAAACTCATGATAACACCGATTATTTTTAACCCCTTATTCATTTTCCACCTCCTATAAACTTATTTTTACCCTGTAAATAACTCTACCGACAATCACAGTATAGAGAGGGAACAGTTAGTTTAGCACCAATAAATAAAGCGCTACCAAACGATATTGGATCATAACGGCGTTTTATTGTCATTCTGATACTGAAATAACAACTAATCACTTATTCTCTATTTCTTTTTGATTGCTGGCTATACTTAAAGGATATTATTCAAGATTAAAAATTGCAAAGATTATGCTCAGTTATTATTACAAAATTCTATTTATTTATTAAAATTTTCCAGTGAAGAAAAAAACGCAATAAAATAACTTAAGTTACTTTATTGCGTTTTTACTTTATTTTTCTATTATCATTTTTCTTATTTTCTTCTTTGGTTTATACTATTCTTATAAATAAAAACGAGGTATGTCCTATGATGAAAAGATTGTATTATTCATTGATCATAACGATTGGCTATTTGATTGTATCGAATCTTGGAAATATGGTATTTGGTATCAGTAAAGAATTCAGCTGGACTACTACACTATGGGAATCTTTATTCTTTTTCATCTTTGTATTTTTGTTACAAAACTATCGAAAAAAATAAAACTGTGCCAACGATCTGTTGGCACAGTTTTTAGGACTTACGGTACTTTTTATTCGGCAATCCATTTTATTTTTACTTATTTTTCTACTTCTTTTTTTAATGCCTCTGGTACTTTTGGTTCATAAACTAAACCAATACAGGTACTTCCGTTTATTACAGCCTTTTCGGCAACGCTGATAGCAATTGTTGTGATTGCATGTGAGAGACTAAATTTAGTTTGTGTGTGTTTCATTTGATGATCTTCCTTTCTTTTTTTGGAATGAATACAAGTAAGATTGCGGTCAACATACCCAGTAATATCATGACTCTTGAATCATCTGCTGGAATCACTGAACCGATCAGCGTGAGGCTTATTCCTGTTATAACTAGTTTGTTTCTTACGCTTCTCCTTTTTTGTTGGTCTTGTGCGATAAAGGAACTAATGATTCCTAAAACCATACTAAGAATAGCTGCTCCGATGAAATATTCGTAGCGTGTAAGTTCCAAATGGTAATGATTAGCCAAAACAGGTAGCGCCACCAATAATCCCATACTATAGAGCGTGCAGGCCATGCTTCGGCTTGCATGATATCCTTTTGCGTATCTTCGTACAGCAATAAAAGACAAATGAGTGGTTATCACAGCAAGAATGCTATGTAAGAAAAACGCTGATACGTAAATAAGCATGAACTTGAAAAGATTAATGAACAGGATCGCTAATCCATAGTTGACTTTTGCTTCATCCAGTTCTGTTAACCCATATTTCTCTCCGAGTTTTCTGCTCATCTTGCTTGACAGCTTCTCTTCAAGAGACAGATATTCATTTGGCATATCGTTCACCCCTTTCTCACTTTTGATTATACTAAAAATAAGGATGCATATATTAAAAAGTCAAAAGTGCGCGTTTTTTTTACATAACTGCAGTGTTATCTTTCTTAATAACCCCCTTATATTCTTTAGATCTAAAAATATTCTAAAAAAAAGAACGTGACATTCGTCACGCTCCTTTGCTAAATGCAATCAATAATTTTTTTAAACTTCGTGTGGAAACAAGACACTTTTCTCCGTTAGACATAAGGATCGTTCTTTCCTTCTTGTTGATGGAACAAATATTATCCACATTTACAACAAACGATTGATGGCAACGGTAAAAGCTCGGGCTAAACGATTCAATCTCTTTGATTTTTCCATTATATTCTAGCATTCGGTTTTCAAGATGAACAATCACTTTGTGAGGAACAGGACTGGATTCAAAAACAAGATTTCGTCTACGAACAATTTTGTATTGATTGGTCCACTCTTAATACGAATCTGTTCTCTTGTAGGTAAA
This sequence comes from Enterococcus sp. 2STP, assembly GCF_032465635.1. NCBI lineage: Bacteria > Bacillati > Bacillota > Bacilli > Lactobacillales > Enterococcaceae > Enterococcus > Enterococcus sp. 2STP. Next base: position 52,221 of record NZ_JAWDJH010000018.1, on the reverse strand, counting down.
ATTGTATCAAGATATCTTTGGTTAGCCACATCGATACATTTTGTCACACTTTCTTGCAGCAGTGTATCGTTCCCCTTCACAATATAATCCATTGCTTCTACTTTATACAAAAAAGTGAGATAAGCTAAATCTGTGTAACTGGTCACAAAAATAATTTTTGCTAGTGGATCATATTCTCTAATCGTAGCGGCTAGATTGATTCCATTCATATTGGAACTTAAGTCAATATCTAAAAAATAGATGCCTTCTGTTTTATTTGAACGTATATATGAAAGCAACACTTCCGGGTCCGAGGTATCCATTTGAAATTTGATGTCGTAATCTTGCATCATTAAATAATTTTGGATCATCTTTGTTAATTTTAATCTAAATGTTCCGTCATCTTCGCAAACAAAAATTTTCAACATAAAGATTCTACCCCTCCCAAATTGTCAGTATTTGAATAAACTGTCCTTCTTCGATTTTAGTATCTAAGTACACATTTTTATTCAACTGCACTAATTCATCAAGATTGCTTAGACCAATCCCACGTTCTTTCCCTTTTGATGAATAAGATTTTTTCTTTAATACATGTAAATCAGGTATATCAGAACGACATTTATTGGCAATAATAAAGGTTATCGCTTCTTCTTGTCTCAATCCGGCAAACAAGATTTTCGGCTTATCTATAATAGAAGATTCTTCAACTGCATTATCTAGAATGATCCCCAGCATCCGAACTAGCATGATAGAAGGAACGGGGAAAGAATCCAATTTTTGTGGCACATTTACGTCTATTTCTATTCCTTTTTCATGAGCTAAATACAACTTGCTCAACACAATGCTTTTTATTTCCTTGACTTCAAGATTTCTTATCGGTGACATTTCTAATAATTCCTGATCAAAAAGAGTTCCAGTTTCCTTGATATGGGAGTAAAAAAAATGTTTCATCCCATCTATATCATTACTTTGGATATAATTTTCCATAGAAACCAGTATGTTTTTGTAGTCGTGCTTGAACTTGCGTATTTCCATATAACTTTTTTCGATTTGCTCACTATATTCGATAAGATATTCCATTCGATTCTTTTCTTCTTTACTTTTATATTCTGCCTTTTTTATATAAACAGCTAAAAAGCTGATAAGAATAGCAAAAAGGCTATATGCCAGCATAAAAATCCCATGAGCACCCTTCATGAAACAGTCTAAATCTGAAAAGCGTTCAATCATAAGAAAAATGAAATAAATCAAAAACGTAGCAATAACAGTATACTTACTAATATCATATACCATCGATTCAAGGGGTACTTTTTTCAATATATGATTCCTTAAATAAAATGCGAAACATAAATATAAAATAATTGATAAAAAACACATACCCAAATCATTCATCGTTATAGATAATGATTTTAAGATAACGTAAATCAGATAATTAGAAAAAATAAGCAGGATAATAGATAACGAAGCATAGAATAAAGCTGATTGAAGCGTCTCTTCATGATAAATCACGAGAGCACACATGACTAGCCATACCAAACCAGTGGCAATTACATTTATCCATTGATAAAGTACCGATATCAATAGGATAACCAAGATTGATAATAAAGCATACTTTTTATTTCTTAGTTTCTTGTTCAAATAGCCCAATCCAACAAACATCGTCATCAGCTGCCCTGATATGAGTAGAGAATAACTTAACTGTAAAATATTCAATTTTAGAACCTCACTTTATGCATGTTTTACATAACAAAATAAACAGCAATTATGAATAAAAAAATTTATTTTTTAAGTTTTCCCCATAAAAATTGTAACATAGTTTACTAACTATTTGTAAATAACATATTTAAAAGTTTCCTTATAAATCAAAAAGAATCAAATGCTTACTTCAATTAAAACTCTCAAATACTATAAAACCACATTTGCTAAAAACGGCAAAAATTTATTGTTTTTCGATAAAAAGTAATTGCTTTTCAATAATTATTCTGCTATATTTTAGCTATCAAAGATAAAAGAGGGATAACAATGAAATTAAAAACATTATTACTAAAGTTTGTTGTTTTAGGTATAAGTGCCGTATTTATTTTATTCGGTATACTTTTTTATACTCAGATTGCTACAAGCGAAAAAGGATTCACTTTTGATTGGCAGACGACTTTATTTGTTTCTGTCATCTACTTCGCCCTTCTCTTAGGGATTATTATTGCTTATTTCTTATTGAGACTGTTGAAACAAATCGAAGAAAACCAGGCCTTTTCTAATCAAAGCTTAGACATTCTAAAAAAAATCGAACGAACGATTTTGATTATTGGTTTCGCCTTTTTCGGCTTGCTTCCTAAATTTTTGAAAGTAGCAGATTTAGATGATGCTCCTGGTTTGATGTTGGTAGGAATTGCTGTCGTATTCATTCCTTTTGCCGTATACACTTTGACAAGCGTGTTGGAAAATCTGCTCGAACACGCGATTTTACTTAAGACAGATCATGATTTGACAGTGTGAGATGCGACATGGCTATTATCGTTAATCTAGATGTAGTATTGGCTCAAAAAAAGATGAGTGTAACAGAATTGAGTGAAAAAGTGGGTATTACGATGGCAAATATCTCTATTCTAAAAACTGGAAAAGCAAAAGCTATCCGTTTTTCCACCCTCGAAAAAATCTGTGAAGTATTAGAGTGTCAACCGGGAGATTTGTTAAGTTATCAAAAAGACCCCGATCCTATACCAAAAAAATGAATATAAAGCATAACAATCAGTAAAAAATAATCTGAATAATAGATGTATGAGACCTTTAGCGGTCATTACATCTATTATTCAGATATTTTTTATTTTGATGGAATATCCTGTTGTCTATAGATACATATTTACACGTAGAGAGATTTTTCTTCTACTATACGGTACTTCTCCTGATAAAAATGAAGAAGATTTTGGATCTCACGTTGATTTGGAAACAGTGAAATACCGAAGACCGGAATGTTTGTCTCCTCATCTATCATCGCATTTGTAAGGATACAATCGATATCTGGATAGTATAATTTCCTTTCTTTCTGATAAAAGTTTGGGAGAACACCAAATTGATAATAGTCTCCCAATTTTTCTTGCAATCTTTTTGTTATGTATTCCGCCTGTTTTTTTCTTGTATTTGTGACTATCACTGCTTTTAATTTTTTTTCTTTCCCTTCAACGTATGATAGCAATAATGGCCAGTCGAAAAGAATTTCTAAGATAGCATGGCGAACAAATGAATCGAGTTCAGGGATGACGTATCCTTTTTCTCTGCAGTCATCTACCATCCTTCCCTTCAATTCTTCATATAAACAGGTTAAAATCGACGGATCGACTATCGTTGCCTGGCTTGGATCATTTAGGATATATTCTGGAAATCGTGGTTGTGTCAGTATCTCTTTACATCGTTGAACGATCAGATCTTTGTTCTCACATTTCAACTGATATTTTTTTTCTAAGCAATCCATCCATGTCATTAAACAATTGCTGATACAAAAATGATACTCTCTTTGCTCTCTTGCATTCCTTATTTTCAAAGCAGTATAAATGACTTCTGTATCAAATACCCACTGCCAGATTTTTTCTTCCCGTGGCAAAGAAAAATGGCTCAAGTGATTTTTTTCCAAGAATGAAAAGGTGAAACAGCTGATTTTCTTTTGCTCCATTCCCATTTTATTTTTGTTGAATCGTTGTATACGACAAGCAATAAAAAAATGTAAAAAACATAAGGTTTTCGGATCATTTTTTGCTACCTCATATAGCTGGTTTTCTTTTAAAAATAGGATAACCACGTCATAAATTGCTTCGCTAAAAGAACGATTAAAAATACTAGCAGGAGAAGGATATTTTTCCATCAACAAACGAGCTGTAAGACCGTCGATCACCTGACCCTCTCCGACAATCCGAGTCAACCCTTTGATCCTCAAATCGTATTTTTTTAATTTTGATTGGATTTTCTTTACGATTCTTCGCAATGTACTTTCTGAAATAAACAGATACTCTGCTAATTCTAAATAATTCTCTTTTGGATGTAGCAGTATGGTTTCTAAATATTTATATTCAGTAGATTGGGCGATCACGATCTGATAAATATGATCTTTTGTGAAGGCAGGTGAAAATATAGCTGTCACACCAGCATCCCGATCAGTGACGATTTGGATATCGGAAGAATATGTATTGATTTCTATAAAATCGTTCCGCAATGTTTTTCCAGAACTTGCCAATCTTTTTTCTAATTGACTAAGACGGCAACGTTCCCCCTCGAATAGTATTTCTAACAGATTCAACTGACGTTGTAATTTTTTTGAGAGAAGATTCAACATGTTTCCGCCCCTTTCTAACCAGATTCTTTTGATACATCCTGATAGATAAATGTAAAAGCACTCAATGTCGGTTTCCCTTATTGAGTGCTTGTGATTATATTATATCGTGTATCTGCTTTGGAAATTGGAGCTTTGAGAACTATTTTTTCTTACTTAAGCAAAAATCGGTTATTGATTTTCAGCTTTCTCTTTTGTTTTTCTTCTCATAACAATCGCCCCTATGCCTGCTACTAACGCGATACCAATCAATGTCCATGCAGTATTCCTAGTTGCATTGGTTTGTGGCATATTCAGTGAAGATTCATTATCTGCACTTGTTGTTGGATCATCTTGGATGCTTGGCGTCGTTCCTTCATTTCGTTCCGTACTGCCGCTTGTATCTTCATTATTTGTATGATTATTTTGTGATTCATTCGTACTGGAATTCGTTGTGTGATCACGTACTTCATACGGCATATTCAATTCTGTTGAAAAACCGCCATAAGAACTGTCAGTCGTCACGTTGACTGCGACATTGTTCCGACCAGGAGTCGATGTGTCGATTTCAGAATTTAAAGAGACTGTATAAAGATTTTCTGGAATGACCTTGTCATTTACTTTTACATTTTTGATAAATGATTTAAGATCGAGATCCGTTGCACCTCGTGGGATTTCTACTTTATTAGCTTCTACATCAATTTTCCCGCTTGGTTCGAACCCATATTCTGTGACTTCATAATAAGCATATTGAGAACCGTAAGTGAAGTTCTTCTCCTGCTCATCTTCCATCAACATATTTCGTCTAAACTCTTTCGTATGATAGATCCTGACAATGTCTCCTATGTTGACATTTAATGGCTGTCCACTATTGAATCGAGACAATGCTTGTTCGATCGTCCGGTTTCCTGTTACATCATATGTGAATCTGCTAGTGGTATTATCTTTGTTCATCACATCGAATTGATAATAAATCGAGCGATCGGAATAATCATGCACTACTTTGGACAACTCTGTATTTGCCACACCTTGAGATGCTCGGATCATCATTTGAGTATTCTGATTGTTCGGATTTGTCTGTTTGATCAGACTGAATGCGCCAATCGTTGCGCCGTCATTGTTTTTGACTCGGATGGTACTTCCCCATTTCACTACATAAGGGATCTTCACTTCTGTGAATCCAGTACCATCAGTCGTGCTTACTCTCACACGAACCCCTTTTTCTCCCACTGTTGTCGTATCGAAGTTAGACAATTGTTCCACCGTATAAAGATCACTCGTTAGCGGACGTCCGTTGAATGTCACATTTTGGATCAATTCTGCCGGGTTCACTGTATTCGTCTCATGTCCTAACAGCAGTTCTTGTGAAATCGGATCTGCCTTGATATCTGTAAACGGCCCAAACCCTTCTTCTGTTACTTTATAATAGGCATAATTAGAACCACCAGTGTAATCTCTGACCATTTCATCCATCATCAGAAGATTTCTTCCTTGTGTCTCCGCATGATAGACTTTGATGGTATCTCCTACATTGACTGCTAACGGTTGCCCACTGTTAAATCCATTCACTGCTTGACGGATCAAGGTATTCCCTGTCACTTCATAGTTGTATTTTCGCGTGTCGTTTTCCAGTACTTCGATAGCATAATAGATTCCCCTACCGAAAGGATTGTTCACTGGACGGTTCAAGTCCGTGTTGCTTGAACCAGGCGAAGCATGGATTGTGAACTGATCGCCTTCTTTTAATAAACTAAACGCGCCGACGGTCATTTCTTCCAGTCCTCGAAGAACGAATGTACTTCCCCACTGTACTTCATAAGGGACTTCGATTTCGGTTTCAGCTAACCCATCATTCATCGTAATCTTTACTTTTGTCGTTCGTTTTCCAGTTGTACTTGTGTCAATCTCTGACACTTGTTCGATCGTGTAACGATCCTCTGAGATACTTTGATGATTGATTGTGACATCTTTGACTAGTTCTTTGACATCTAATGTGCTGACGTCATCCATCAAAGAGAATGTTTGCGAAGTCCCTTCTGCTTCCATCACTGGAATCGGTTCTAAGCCAAATGCAGTCACTCTGTAATAAGCATATTCGGAATCATAAGTGAAATCCCGTTCTTCTTCATCGATCATGACAATTGAACTGTTTGGCGATTTCTGCGGATGATAGATCTTGATTACATCATCCAATCGTACATCATAGTAACCATTCCCGTTCCCAAAATTATCGATCACTTGGCGCAGAGTTCCTCTTCCAAGTACCTCATAATTGTAGATTGACTGATTGTTTCTCAGGACTTCCAATGAGTAATACAAGGCATGCATCGATTCTTCCGTACCGACCCGTTCATCTAATGCTGAAGGCAACCCACTGGTAACGGTTAATCTAGCTGCATTCCCACTTCTCAGATGCAAGGAATAAGCTCCTGCTGAACCACCTTCGCTTGACTTGATCATGAACGTATCTCCCCAAAGATAATTGACTGATGTTTCGGCTGTTCCTTTGATCGTCTCCCCTGAAATCGGGTGTTTCGCTTGTACCGTGATTCGAATATCTTGTTTGCCAGCGATTGTATTCGTCGGCTCTGTCGATTCTGCTGCTACGAATTCTAGATCATCGACCGCAACTGATTCCCCTTCAAAAGTGGCTTCTTCGATATAATTTTTAAACGTATTCGCAAGTGACGCAGAAGTTTCTCCTAATGTACGGTCTTCCATTGGCTTCAATTTCAGCTGGATAGCCGGATCAGGAAGTACAGGAAGTGGTTCAAATCCGAAAGCCGTGACACGATAATAGGCGTTATCTGTCCCGTAAGTGAAATCCTGTTCTTCTTCTTCTACCATCAAAACTGAACTTCCTGCACTCTTTTGTGGATGGTGGATATTGATGATATCGCCCAACTGTACATCAAGGTATCCATTTCCATTTCCAAATGTCGTGATCACTTGCTGTAAAGTAGCTCTCCCCGGCACTTCATGGTAATAAGCTTGTCGGTCATTTCGTAGCACCTCAATAGAGTAATACAACGAATCTTCAAGACCAATCCGTTCATCAATAGGAGAATCTAATCCTCGAGTTGCCACGATTCGAGCATTGTTCCCATTTCTCAACTGGAAGGCGTATGCGCCTGCTGATTGTCCATTATGGGCTTTCAATAAGAACGTGTCGCCCCAACGGACATTAACAGTTGTTTCAGCTGTTCCTTTGATCATTCGACCTGTAACAGGGTGTCTCGTTTGAACAGTCAGTTTGAGCGGCTGTTCTCCTACGATAGAAGAATCTGGCTCTGTTGATTCATCGGCGACAAACTCTAAATCAGCTGTATCAAGTCTTTGCCCTTCCATCGTCGCTTCTTGGATATATTCACGGAATGAAGAGGAAAGTGCAGGATAATTTCCACCGAGATGTCGATCTTCCACATCCTGCAATTTTAGTTCTACCTCTGGTTGAGGAAGGACATCCATCGTGATGGAACCAGAGGCTTCACGTCCATCAGCAGCTGTTGCTTTTGCCCGCCACGTTTTCGTACCAGCTGAACTCGTATCAGCATCGAGCCACTCTAACTGATGTGTCTGTCCAAGAGGATCTCTCACGTCAAAGTAGTCAGCAGGATTAGGGATTGCTTCGTTCACATAAATGGAATGCGGGCCAGCCTTCCCAGTAACTTGTAAATCTCTTGATTGGACAGTTATTGGAACATCTACTGTAGCCGTTCTGCCCGATCTATCTTCTGTTACCTTGATTCTAGTATTTTGAGTACCAATTGTATTCATTCTAGGTGGAGTTTCCCATTCTGTCTTCAGATCCCATTTGACATTACTCCGATCAATCGTCACATAATCAGAAGGATCAGGAAGGGCATCGTTGTGCCATACAGAATGAGGACCATTCTTTGCTTCGACCTCAATTTTACCTAACACTTGTGCAGCTGAATTAAAAGTGAGATCTCGGATATTCTCCATATTCGAGAGCCTTCCAGCAAACACGTATTGTCCAATAATTGTCGCTTGCTCAAATACTTCTTCTTCTAAAACTGGGTTATTTGCTTTTCTCAGTAATTCGATTGACAGTTGTGCATCACCAGCATTTATCCAGTGGATTCCACCAAAGATATCTCGAAAACCAGCTACACTACCAATTAACCGAATTTCCCAATTTCCACTTTTAGTAGTAGCGCGAAGCTCTGGACGAACGTCCTCCTCAAAAATTCCATTTGTGAATAACCCGATTAAATTCCCAGCAAGTGTATCAATAGGTAAATTAGGAACCAAACCTGGTACCGTTTCTTCAGTATAAACCCAAGCCACCGAATAATCTTCATTTGACCTTATCCTCTCCCCAACGGTAAAAGAATGGTCGTGTTTCTCCATCATATCAGAAAATATATGGCTTAGCTTTCGTGCTATTGCATCTGTTACCTCTTTATCAACTTCACGATCATCTAATCTCGAAGTATTTAATAATCGTAAAGAGTCCTTTTTATGTTCTAATTCCATAAGAATTGGAGGTAACGTAGATGCTCGAGGTTTGTTTTCCTCTTTCTTTGTTTCTTCCTGTTTTTTCTCTTCCTGAGGGCGCAATTGCCTTAATACTGGTAATTCGATCGAATGTAAGGCAGAGGCGGCTTCTACTACGGTACCGCCCATATTCCCTAGAACCAGTCCCAAAGATAGTGTACTAGTTAATAGCTTTTTTATTTTTTTCAATGAACGTTTTACCTCCTTTATTTTTCCTATACAGATCAAAAGCGATCTGCTTTAAACCGTCAGCAAAGAAGGTATGCTATTTTCTTGTCTTAAACATAAATAAATCGTGTAAAAAATAGTTTTGCTTGTTTCCAACCTCCGTAGCTTTTGCTCATTTGTCACAAATCGAATCGATCAAACAATATTGATTTTGCTAAACACCTAACGATCATTTGTTGTGACAAACTTGACGGTCAGCATTGTACATGAATTGCTACTGTTCCCCTTTTTACGATCTTTGAATATGTAGTTCTCTCCCCAATAACCGTAACTGGGTGTCTCCCACTCCTTTCTTTTTGGTTTTATGCGGGAGCAAACTCCCACATTTATACTGTAAAGGGGTTCTTTCTATTATGTAATGCCACTTTTTCCCATTTAATATGGAGTTTTTGACAGAATGTTTCGAATAACAATGACCCACTACTCTTTTTTCTTTTAACGTCAATTTGATAATAATGATTATTTATTTAAAAATACATTAGATAACATTTGTTACGACACGAAAAAGCTTCACAAACAAATATCGTTATTTTAAAATGAGGGCGAACTCACACTATTAGGAGGAATAGTATGCCATTCATCGTTTACTTTTTTCTTTCATTACTCGTGATCTATATCCCATTACCTACATTTTTCCTGCTCGTCAATCGTCTAGCAGAGCAACATGATACGATTACTGCTCTTACGAAGCTTTGTTTACTTCTATTTGTTTGTCTAGATTACTTTACGAGCTATTATTGGCTAAAACAGACAAGAGTAAAAAAGAGATATTATTTCTTCCTTGTCTTTTTCAATCTCTTTGAGTTTCTGATCCATTGCTTTTTACTTCATCAGTATCATACGATCCATTTGTGGATCATCTGGGTCTTTCAAGTGGTCGTACTATTTTGTATGTTCACTTTCCCTATCTCAAGAAAATTTAGGGAGACATTGTTTTATTAAAAAAGGTGGGGAAAGCTTCTCTGTATCAATAAAGACACATTTAAGGAAAATTGGGTCAATATATTGGTTTCCCCTTAAAAAACTTTTAAAAATCTAATTGGGAATTTGCCTACACAAAGAGAGCGTGAGACAAAAGTAAAGAACACTTTTGTCTCACGCTCTAAACACGTATAAACGGCAAACCATGTCGAACTATTTTTGTTTGGCTGTTCTTATTACTTGAGGCAGAACAGCTTTTTCACAACCTCTTTTTAAGAGTCTTTTTACAGTTTTCTAGCAAAGAATGAGACAATCAGTACTAAAATGATGGCACCAATCAATGATGGCACGATTGCCATTCCTGCAATACTTGGTCCCCAAGAACCTAATAATGCTTGACCAAGTGCTGATCCAACTAAACCTGCTACGACATTTGCAATAATCCCCATCGAAGAACCTTTATTCGTGATTGCTCCTGCAATTGCTCCGATAATTCCTCCGACGATAAGTGACCAAATAAATCCCATGTTTCGTTCCTCCTAATGTTTTGCTTCCTTATTACTGAACGCGTGGTTCTGTATTTTCTTTTACTTTTTCAACGCCGCTTCCAGCTGCTGATTTTACTTTATCTGTTTGATTGGAAGCAAATTCACCGGTTTTTTTCGCTGCGTCAGTTACTTTGTCTTGCACCGTTTCTTGATCTTTTTCAAATTCTTCTTTTGTTTTAATGTCCACTACGTTAGCGTTGACTTCGATCACGTCTAAGTGTGTCATATTTTTTACTTCTTTGCCGATTACTTCTTGCATTTCTTCAAAGATTTTTTCGATATCTTTGCCATATTCCACAATGATATCCATGTCAACTGCTACTTGTTTTTTACCGACTTCTGTTTCGATCCCAGCCGTTACATTATCTGTATTCACAAGTTTTCCTGCCACATTAGAGAAGAACCCACCGTTTGCAGATAATAAGCCGTCTACTTGTTCAATTGCGATTCCAATGATTTTTTGCACCACTTTATCTTCATAATTCAACTCACCGCGCATCGAATCTTCTTGCTCAGAGCCATGGTTTTTTTGGTCGTTTGTATGTTGTGAACCAAGTTTTCCTTGTCCGTTTGAGTGTTCAGAACTAAGTTTTTCTTGTGCTTTCGCATGATCAGAAGGATGCTTTTGTTCCTCTAATGGTTTAGAAGGATCGATTGCATCATGTTGTTCTGGAACTTTAGATTCTGGAGAGCCGGGATGATGAGGCGCATGTTTTTCTGCGTCATGTTTCTTTTCTTCTACACCTTGTTGAACATTTGGCACGACTGGATCTGGATGTGCAGATACTGGTGCTGTTTTGTTCTTTTCATCGTTCACACCATTTGATTGGTTTGGTGTCGTTGGGTCTGGATGTGCAGACACTGGTTTTTGGTTGTTCATTTTATTGTTGTTATTATTTTTGTTATTGTTATTCATGGATGTTTCCTCCTAAGATTTAAAATAGTGATCTAAGATTTTCGTTTGTTTCAAATAAAAACCGATAGCGACACCGATAGCTGCCATGATCAAGATCAATAAAGTCTTGAAAAAGCCGACGGTAATCCATAAAACGGCTAGTATCAACCCAAGTACCCCAAAGATGATAGGGAGCTTGTATGTCGAAAATAGTTCTTTCATTTTTGGTCCCCCCCTATTCTACTCGTTTGCGGTCATTGCTTCGTTTAGCTGGTTCTTCAAAGCCTGTGTATTTCACCGATACTTTCACTGACTCTTTTGTGCCTAATATGTGTTGCACTTCGTTTTCGATTTCTTTCATCAATGTTCCAGTTTTACCAATGAGTGCTGAAGTTCGTTTCAACTCCCCTTTTACATTGACGGCGATCTTGTTTTTCGTTGCTTTGACATTTACTTTCGGTGAATGGATAAATTCATCTTCATGCAAGTGAGAACGAACCATTCCTTCGATTGCTTTTTTATCCAACGTCAACTCCCCATCACCATGTTTCAGTAAAAAGGTTCCGATCGTTTTTGGATAAAACAAGAAAACAAGCAATGTGATAATCGTCAAAATAGCAAATGCAACAGCAAGCCAGAATACATATTGTTGCACATATGAATTAGTGATGGAAAAGAATCGAAACTTCTCTAATTGAAAAGGCAGTGGATAGGCTGCACTTAATAGTATCGCAAACAAGAGTATAGATAGCAAAAGTAACGTTCCGATCACTCCAAGCGTTTTTACTCCTTTATTCATTTTCGCACCTCCTCATAGGGGTGAAACGATCAACTTTTTATAAGTTGATCGCTTCTCCACCAGTTACTCCGTAAATTTGAGCTGTGACATAACTTGCTTTATTCGATGCTAAGAAGACATAGACCGGTGCTAATTCTCCTGGTTGACCTGCACGTTCTAGTAAACTTTGCTGACCAAATTCAGGAATCGAATCAGAAGGCTGGCCTTCGTCTAGTTGTAGCGGTGTCCAGATTGGACCAGGTGCTACACCATTTACACGGATTCCCTTAGGTGCAAGTTGTTTTGCTAAGCCAATCGTAAAGTTAGCGATTGAAGCTTTTGTTGCTGCATAATCCAACAAATGTTCACTTGGATTGAAGGCTTGGACAGAAGTTGTTGTAACAATCGCTCCTCCTGCAGGGATATGAGGAACAGCTTCTTTCACTAAAGCAAACATAGCGATGATGTTGACCATGAATGTGTCTTTGATTTGTTCAAGTGGCAGTTCAGTAATGGACTGGCAAGAAATTTGCTGTCCTGCATTCAATACCATCGTATCTAGCCCACCAAGCTCACTTACTGCTTTTTCAATGATTTCTTTAGGTGCTTGTTCATCACGAAGATCAAATGGTAGTAAGACAATCTTACGTCCTGCATCTTTGACGTATTTAGCTACTTCTTCTGCATCTTTTTCTTCTCCTGGGAAGAATTGAAGAGCGATATCTGCACCTTCTCTAGCAAATGCAATCGCTGCTGCACGACCGATCCCTGAGTCTCCACCAGTGATGAGTACACGGCGGTTTTCCAGCTGATTATTACCCTCATAGGATTCTTCTCCGCAATCAGGAACAGGAATCATGTTCTGCTGTAAAGCTGGTGTATCCTGATCTTGCTTAGGAAATTTCTCCGTATGGTACAGATTTCGCGGATCGATTAATTTTGGTTCTGTCATTGCTGTATTCCTCCTAGTTTTTCTAAATTGTATTGCCAAAACAAATTTCTTTGTTTGATACCTGTTTTAAATAGTTTGTTTAATTCGTATAATCTTTTCGGTATAGATGGTAGCCTAAAACCGCCGCTGCTATCAAAGAGCCGAATACTACGAGAATAAATCCTAAAGCAGAGCTTTTACCCGGCAATCCTCCTGTATTCATTCCCCAAATCCCTGCAAACAACGCCGGAACGGAGATGATCAGTGCAGCTGAATCTAGGTACTTCATGATATGGTTTAGGTTATTATCCATCATCCCATTGAATAAATCACCAATACTCTCCAATAAGTCTCGATAGATCTCGATCATTTTTTCTGTTTGTCGCTGTCTCAAATGAACATCATAAAGCAACTGTTCATCGTCTAACCGTTTGATGAACGTTTCAGAATTCCATAATTGATCCATCGTTTCCCGCTGATCTCTTAAGGTATGATCGATATACACAATGTCTCTTTCAAGATCTGCCTGTTTATACAGTTCCTCATTCTCCGTCGTTTTACGAGCTGCTTTATCTAAAGCGTCAATTCTATGCTTCATTTCTCTTAGTTCTTTCACGTAATGGGTATAAATATCCAGTAATGTATACGTGACGATCTTTTCAAACGAGTTTAAATGATCTCCATGCTTTGTCAGTAGGCGATCCACGAACTCGGTTTTTCTATCGATACATGTAATCAAGAGATTATCGGAAAGTACAAAAGATATCGGTGTCAATTTTTTTTCGATACGATTATCTGACTGATCCAGATTGATCACAACCAAAGAAAATGGATGCGCTAGTTTAGTCTCATAAAGGCGTTCCATCCGAGAAACTTCTTCCGGATATTCCGTGCCTACGAAAATGTCATCTGGAAGCTCGAATTCTTTAATTGCCTGCTGGATCTCTTTTGGCTTTGTATTATCGAGAATAAGCCAGTTGTATTTGTTTTCATCTGTTTCTGTGACTTTCTTTTCATCATCCACAAAGTAGTATCTCAATGTATACCTCCTTTCTGGACTTTTCAAAAACGATTAGCTGAAGAAGCAGTTCTTTAATTTGATATTATAATCGAGTACTGCACTTTCATTTTCTAATGAGAAGCTGTCAAGCTGTTTGTTAAAGTCCATGTTCAGTCGTTTACCGAAATAACTTTGTTCTACTTTAGATGTATAGATTTCCAGTAAAGGATGCTCGATTTTTGTAGCATACTCTCCGAATTCCGAAACAAAAGGAATGATTTGGAAAAAGCTGCCTTTTGCAAAAGCACCTTTATCCCTTAAAAATGGATCGGAATCATTGATGAGAGCGAGTGCGATTTTTGTATTTTCCCCCACTTTTTCGATTAACGTCTCTACTGCATTTTTAGACAGTGTAATTTCCATTCCTACTCCCCCTGTTCAGTTGTAGTCTTGTATTATTTAACAACTACGTCTGTTTTTTGTTGAACTTTTGCATATTTTGGATATTTAGGGAATTTAGCCACACAACGGAACGCCGTCATCCCTGCATATTTTTCGTAATATTTCTTCGTTGGTCCTTCAAAATCCTTGCTCCAAGGTTTCACATGTCCTGAAAAATGGATAATGTAAGGATTGTTGCGTGTTTCTTCATATTCACGTTCACCTGCTGCTGTTGGATGTTTCTTTGCTTTAGCCATGATATAGCCTTGTGCATTCCAACGCGGATGAAGCGGAAGCCAACGATCATGTAAGATTGCATTTAATGCATCTTGGTCATGGAATCTTAATTTTTCTGGATTATGTTCGATGAAGTCTAATACTTTTTGCGTAATATTTTCATCTAACCATTTTTTTACATTGATCAGCATCAATCCTGAGTTGAAGTAACGCATTGATTTAGCTGGAATCTCCATTTTTTCTAATCGTTGATGGAACCCAGCGTCTTCAACAGCTGCTACGATTGAATCACCGAAGTCAAGACGCCATAATTTAGAGATATCTTGTAAAGCGATCATGTCGCAATCCATATATAAGATACGTTCGACTTCCGTGCCGCGGAACAATTCTGGAATCGCTATGCGGTAATAAGCTGTTTCTGGAATACGATCGCTGATTACTACATTTGTAAAGAATTCTTTATTGATTTTCAAAAATTCTACATCTGAATTCATTCGTGCATTTTTCACTGAGAAGCGTAAAAGCTGTTTGCTTTCAAAATCGATATCGTCGTCAATCACATAGAACCGAACAAACTTAGACGGGTTGCAATTATCTAATACTGAGACAAATAATGCAGCTAAATGCGGTACGAATTTTGTGTTACAACTTGCGACTACTGCTATTTCTTTTTTATTCATTGATCTCGCCTACTTTCGTTAGAGTACTGTGTGCTAATTTTTTTAAGTATAAATTGGTATACGGATGATCTTTCAATGTATTCCAAGGTTTATCATGTCCTGTAAAATGAACGATCGAAGGTTTTTCATTTCCTTCTTTATACAGACGTTCATATTTTTCATTTGGTGCTGGGTGTCGTTCAAAAATCAAAGAAGTCTGCATGTTCCATTTTGGATGAAGTGGTTCCCAGTCTTCATAAAGGACAGCATTCAAAGCATCTTGATCGTGATAGATGATTCGATCACCATTTTCACTTAAATAATGGATAGTTTTTTCTGTAATTTCTTTTTTATTCCATTGATCGATGTCAATCACCATCACCCCTGAATTGAAGTACAAGTCATCGGAATCTATTCCTAATCTTTCCAATGCTTTCACTTGTCCTGGATCGATAATAGCGCCGATCGTTTTTCCATTTAATGGTTCATCATATAGTTTTACGATATCGTCTAGCACTAACACATCTGAATCTAAGTAAAGGACTTTTTTATAATCCTCTTTAGCTAATAAGTTGGGTAAAGAAATTCTTAAGTAAGCGGTAGTTGTGATATGGTCGCTGACTAGGAAGTCTTCGTAGATATCTTTTTCCACTGTCAGGAATTGGATACTTGCATTACTTGAATATTTATTTACCGTTTCTTCCAATCCTTGTTTACTATATTCTGATAGACCATCGTCAATCACATAAAATTTTATGCGTCTTGTTTTATTGCAATTTTCTAATGCAGTGGCGATCATCACGCTCAAGTAAGGAGCATAATTTTCGTCTGAAGCAGTCACCACAGGAACTACGCCGTATCTCTTCTCCATCAAAATCACTCCTTTTTCTAATCTTTTTCTAACCTGTTCTACATCTAGAATATTCCTCATTTGGCATTAAAGCAAAATATATGCTTTGTTTTCATTGAATATTTTAAAATATTTTCATCACAAAACGCATTGGTAAGCGCTAACTATTCGTTTTTCATGGCTTTTTATTCAAAGGTATTGACCAAAAACTACTATATATAGCCACCTTTTTCTTAAGAATGTTTTTTGAAAAAATTCATAACGGCAAAGCAAGTTAGTTTCATTTTTTTGATTTCTCATTTAATCTTAAGGTAACAGGAAAATAGATATGTAAAAAGAAAGTAGGAAGATAAAATGAAACTAGCAGCGATTGATTTAGACGGTACCTTGCTTGATCGAAATGGAAAGATACCAGAAGAAAATATCCAAGCACTTCGGAAATTTGATGAAAATGGCGGAATCGTAACAGTAGCTACAGGAAGGAACAGCATTTCTGCTAAAGATATTTTTTCCGAATTAGGAATCGGCGGCTATTTGATTTCTTCCAATGGTTCGCTGATTGCTGAAATGAAGGAAGGAAAGATGGCAAAGGTTCTCAGACGTTCGAAAATAGATATCGATACTCTGAAAAGAGCCTTCTTCTATGCTCAAGAAGCAAAAATCTCAATTATTGCCAGCCGAGAAACCCAAGATGATCAGCTGACATTCGATGAATCAAATCTTGTCAAAGACGACCCCTATTATGAACATTTCAATCTGCAGAATCATTCTTTTGATCAAATTTTAAGTATGTTAGAAGATCCTTCTCTTAGCTATCTTAAATTAGCGTTAACAGATAAGAGTGAAGAAAAACTACAGAAGCTACAAAGAGATCTGCAAGCAGACGGCATCAATTCAGTATTCTCTGATCCGCATTTCTTAGAAATCACGCCTACAGGTATCACTAAAGCTCATTCACTTGTTTTTCTGGCGGATTACCTTGGAATCGAGTCGAGTGACATCATGGCTTTTGGCGATCAAGAAAACGACATTGCTATGTTGAATTATAGTGGGTTGAGTATTGCGATGGGGAATGCACAGCGGCAAGTAAAAGAAATTGCAAACCAAGTAACACTGACGAATGAGGAAGCTGGTGTTGCTTATATTTTAAAAAACTTCTATTGAAAATAAAAAAATGACGTCATGAACGTAGGAGGAAAGAAAATGTTAGTTATTATCGATATGCAAAATCATATTCTTGATCCAAACAGCGAATTCTATATTCCAGAATCAGACCAATTGGCGGAACGCATTGCTAAACGATTAGCTAAAGCACGCAAAAACAAGGAATATATTCTATTCACACGGGATATTCCAGTCGAACTGAAGGACAAAGAAGAAGAACGGGAAGATTTGCAATTGATCCCTCTTCTTTCTCCCCAAGGAAATGAACGAGTGATCAAAAAGTATTACTTTACGATCCCCCCTGAAACTTTAGCTGAAATCAAGGAGACTTTGTTTGAAAGCAAAGAAGAACAAAAAGAGATCGAAGTGGTTGGGATCGAAACAAACTTATGTGTGCTCTCTAATTTGATAGGCTTGCAGAGTGCGTTCCCTGAAGCTGATTTTTTTGTTGATCCAACGTTAGTTTCTAGTAGAAAACATGGAGAATCTGCGTTGGAACTTCTGAAAGATTTCAATGTTTCGATCATCGAACCTAAAGAATAGACAGTCACACATATGCTACAGTCTATTCTTTATATAAGTTCTATTATCATTTAGCAAGCAAACTAAAAAAGAAAAAGCACGAAGAACTGTTTTCAGTCTTACGTGCTTTTTCTACAAAAGTAGATTGGCTTTTTCATGACGCCTTGGTAAACGGTGTTCTCCTACCAACTCCTCGGTCACAGTCACAATATTCAACAAACATGAGAAGCTGTTTTTTGAAATTGCTCCTTGTGACTTAGAGTTAAACGGCAGGCTCACGACCTCTTTCTTAAATGGTGTTCAATCAGCTGACTCTCGGTATTAGCTTAACAAACGGCAAAATATGAGGAACTATTTTTCCGTTTGTTAAGCTAATACTCAGGTCAAAACGCTGATTTCACAACCTCTTCCTTAAACGGTGTTCAAAAGCTTGCATCTGCGGTAATAAGTCCAACCAAGTAAAAAACATAAGAAGCTGTTTTTACTTGGCTGTTCTTATTACTTGATGCAGGGCAGCTTTTTCACAACCACTTATGTACCTTGTAGGACTCGAACCTACGACCGGACGGTTATGAGCCGTCTGCTCTAACCAACTGAGCTAAAGGTACATCATCATGAGATATATTTTAGTTACTTTTTAACTATAGCACGAATTATAGACGCTCACAAGCTTCAAAATATAAATAATATGATATATTTATTCTAATTTACTTGACTTGAAACTTGACTGTTTTTTACTTGCTTATTTCAGAAGAAATGTTATTCTTTTAAGTATTCTCAATGCTAGGAGTGATTATTTTGCCATTTATTGCGATTTTATTCGATTTAGTTGCGGCAGCAGCTTACTTTCTCCAATACAATCATCAAAGTTCAGAAGTCCTGTTTGTTGGAATGATTTTCCAAGGTGTGATCACCCTTTTGCTTCTCATCATGATAATCAGCTATAAAGGAAAAAAATATGCACGTGTCCAGACAGAAGTATTTGTTAAATATGTTTCTATTCGTTACGGAATCATCATTCTTTCCTTTTTAGTGAACGCGATTGTCCTCTTTTTATATGTATTGAATTACTTAAATATCAATCCATTGATTTTTTCTAGATAGATAACTTGTATTTAGCGGAATAGTTCTCGCGTATGAGCAGAGAGCTGTTCCGCTTTTTCATCGGTCTATTCTTCTTTGATTTTCCTAGCATTTCATTTGTGATGTATGCAATAACATGTTATCTTTTATTAGAAGAATCGTTGAGGAGTCCGTTACATGATTACGTTGGTTAGAGTTTTGTTTTGGTTGCCTTCGGTCGTCCTGATCGCAATTATTTTTTATCTTATGCATTGGAACAAAGAACGGCTTTATTTAGCTGTTTTGACTCTTCCGGTTATTTATTTTATGTGGAAGGTTTTTAATTACAACTACTTTGAACCTGATAGTGTTTTTGTAAAAGAATTATCAGGGCTGGTTTTGTCTCTATTGATCGTCATTCTTTATTTGATACGTTTAAATAAAAAACATTGAGTGCTGTTGATTGCTTGTGTAGCTTTCTATGGCCGTTACAAAACTATTCTATTATGATGAAAGGTGATTAAATGAGTATCGAAGAAGCTATTTTACTGGATACTTTACGTTGTCGTCTGAATTTTTTAAGAACTGGCCGATCTTTATCTCAAGTAGCTGTTTCTAGCGCGTTAAGTATCCCTTTATTCAAATATCGCAAATACGAACAAGGTGAAGAAATTCCAAGTATCATTGAATTGATCTACATCGCCGACTTTTACGATATTTCCGTTGACTACCTGATTGGTCGCTCAGAAACAGCAAGCAAACTGAAATGATTTTTTCCAGCCATTGTGCTGGTTTTTTCATTTAATGTTTAAAGTGAACAAACTATGTACAAAAAGGAGATGTATCTATGCGTTTATGGCATGAAAAATTGATTTCAAAACTTCCTCGTCAGCAGCTTTTAGGACAACATCGAGAATGCTGTGCGTTGAGAGGAAATGGTTGGGGAAAGAAACACGCTACTGTAGATTATGTCTTCCACTATTCTCCTTATAAATTATTTCAATATCATCAACTTGTCATGGACGAAATGGAAAAGCGTGGCTACAGCCCAGCACCAGAATGGACAAATCCTATGTACCGTGGCAAATCATGCGAAGCATTTTTTGATTTGCCTGCTGTAGAACGTAGCGTTCCGATTTATCCGGAACATGATGAAGTGTATCTAGCAGAGTGTTTAGCAAATTTGGAGCAAAAAGGAATTTATCTTATCTAAAAAAGAGACTGGGACAGAAGCGTTTAACTCCAAGAGATAAGAGGAAATTCACGAAAATTGCTTTTCAAATTTTTGGGAATTTCAGCTTATTTCCGAAGGAGTTGCTTCTGCTTCCGCCGTTTACACATGTTTAGAGCGTGAGACAAAAGTTTTTCTTTACTTTTGTCCCACACTCTGATATAACATGAAAAACTCTTCTACTCTTCCCTCATCGAAAAAGTCTTAACCAACGTAGGGTAAGCTCGAATGGTGCAAGTTGATTCTCAGGTTACCTTCGTCATCACGTATAAATCCGAAAGTATATTCTACTTTTGTTTCATCACCCGTTTCCCCAGAAGTAAAGTAATATTCTCCTGAAGCGATTGCTGAATCCGTATCGATGATCGTTTCATGATTGTCGAAGCGGATGTCTGTCCAAGGCTCTAACGCAAAACCAGAATCTTCACTGATATCACCGCCAACGAAATAAGAAAGTGCTTCTTCTTTTGTTGCCCTGAATGGTAACTCTGCAGCTTTAGTTGGTTTAAAAAGCACAGCACCTTCGTCGTATGCATACAATGTCTCGATGACTTCTTCTGCTTTTTCTGTTGCTTCCTCCATACCTTCCTCGCTTGCTGCACCGATACTTATGATTGCTTCTGCCCAGCGTTCCCGTGCTTCGTCGACTTCGGCTTCTGTGATCGTCTCAACTTTTACCTCTTCTGTCGTGTCTTCAGTTATTTCTGTTGTTGATTCAGTTGCCGAATCGGTTGTAGAACAACCTGCCATTGCTAGTGTTAATGTTAATAGTAAAAATAGTTTTTTTATCATAAGATTATCCCCCCTGAAAACAGACTAAAATAATAACATTTCGTTTTTTTATTTTCAGATAAAGCTTAATAATTTCTAAATGTTCTTAAATTTTATTTAAAAACTCTTATAACTTTTATAATACATAACATAGTTATTTTTAAATAAAAAAATTAGTTCAACACACTTAAAATAAAAGGTATAATTTAAATAATTAAAATAAATTTAGTTATTTAAAAAACAAAAAACTCTTTAAAACCTTACTGCCATTAGGCTTTTTCGTTTTAATTCTCTTTAAATAATTATGAAAAAATAATAGTTGATCTGTTTTTTTATTTTTTTAATAATCGATACACAACTTTATGTAAAATACTTCTCCAAAATACCTATTGACAAACAAACATAGCTATGAAATGAAAAAATCAAAGGACGAAACAAAAAAGCACCAAGAAAAACATCCTTCCGCCTATTCAACGATCGATGAATTTCTTCGTACAAAAAAACCGTCTTTTCTTTCGAAAAGACGGTTAAAAGTCAATTTTTATTAAGCTTTAACAATGTTTGTTGCTTGAGGGCCACGTTGACCATCTTCAACATCGTAAGACACTGCTTGGCCTTCTTCTAAAGTTTTAAAGCCGTCGCCTTGGATAGCTGAGAAATGTGCAAATACATCATTTCCATCTTCACCAGTGATGAAGCCAAAACCTTTGTCTGCGTTGAACCATTTTACTGTACCGTTATTCATAAATAAATTCCTCCTGATACGTATCAATGTACGTTTTTTCGTTGCAATAAATATTTGATAGGCAAAAGGAGTTTTATCTATGTAGATATATCGCTCAAATTACGTTTCAAAATAGATTACTTATTTAATATATCATGCTTTTTCTAATAACACAAGAATAATGCAATGAAATATAAAATTTATTGTCTTCGAATCGATGAAAAAGTTGGATAACCGCGTTTGAGCCGCCTATTGTTCTCCATTTATTTGTTTTTATCTACTAGCATTTGTTTAAGTTGTCTGTTTGCTTCAGAGATTTGTCTCTTTTGATATAGTATTCCTTGTGAATCCATCATGAATCGTTCACTAATATTTTCTAGCATTCTCTCTATGCCTGGTATGGCTTCTTCTGGCGCTGCTCCTTGAACGATCCATAGTACTGGTAACTGGTGCAATGGCGCGTTTTCTGAATCAAGTCCGATTTGGAATAATTCTGTCCAACGGTCAATAAACGTTTTAAGCAGTCCACTAATATCCCACCAATAAATCGGTGTACCAATAACTACGTAGTTCGCCTTCGCCAATCTATCCATAACGGCATCAAAATCATCATTAGCTTTGACTTGACCTAATTGAGCAATATGAAAATCTACAAGATCGATCCTCTCATAATCTATTCCTTCTAGAACTTTCGCTCCCCACTTACTAGTCATACCTTCTTTTTTTGGACTTGCATTTATAAATATAGTTGTCATTGTGTTCCCTCCCCACTTTATTTTACAACATGATTGCTAAATTTTGACTTTAAACTTTCTTAACTATGAAAACCTTTCAATTGGTGATATACTTATAAATGGAATTTCGTTATCAACGCGTTCGTTGCCTTTCAGCAAGTATTTAAAGAAAGGAGAATGGCTATGACATTCTATAACAAAGATATACAATATCGAGTAACCTTGGATACAGATTTGAATCTCTTTGTCGTTTTTGACAAAGAAAATAGCAATCATGTAGCAACAGGTGTTACGATCGAACAAGCAGTGCAAGAATTAAAAAAATCTGCATAAGGAGTGGAAACCCTCATATGGACGATTCTCGTTCTTCTCTTTAAACGCATCTACTGGATGATAACAGTAGGTGCGTTTTGTGTTTTCAATAACTTCTTCTCATCTGAC
Organism: Enterococcus sp. 2STP; assembly: GCF_032465635.1. NCBI lineage: Bacteria > Bacillati > Bacillota > Bacilli > Lactobacillales > Enterococcaceae > Enterococcus > Enterococcus sp. 2STP. The sequence goes on along the minus strand of NZ_JAWDJH010000018.1, from coordinate 29,284 downwards.
AACCCTCCATCTAATTGACGATTGTATTCGACTAACTCAATCAACTAAATCTTTTCTAAGAAAAGGAAGAATCCTACTATAACAGAAAAAGTAAAAAATCCATTAAAACCTAAAAAGCCATTACCAAATATTTGGTAGTGGCTTTTCGGGTTCTGTAAGGGTGGTACAGAACATCAATAGTCGGTGGGTTAGAACGTATGTTATCACATCTTTGGAGAAGGTTGTATTGGTATTATTCGAGTGACTTATTAGGTGCGATAACAAGGATAGTATACAGCAAGGAAAAATTTATTTTTTCTTTTTTTTATTAGTTTTGTTTCTTATTTTCTAAAAAATAAAAATAAATCTTTGATGAATCAAGCATTCTCTGGACAAAACTGGCTTTCGAATACATATTAGGTTATCGTTTGTAATTTTATTTCAGAGTTGTTATGATTGTTATGTAAAATAAAAAAGTTTAGGATACATCGAATTTTTGGGGAAATTCTTTTGGGGGGTATCCTAAACCTTTTCTATTATTTTCTCATATTTTCCATTATTGGTCTAGACATATACTAATGAACTTTCTATCTATATGATGGATGAATCCTTTTTCATTTATCATGAGATATCTTTGTTCCAAACTTACTTATGATAGATGGATGGTATTTTTTGTTCACGTTCTAACAAACTTGACACATTTATGAATTCTTAATCTATCTATCCTATAATTATAAAAAAAGGAGGTGCTGCGTATGAAAGCTATTCATATTTCTTTGCTTTTTTTCGCTAGTGCATTGATTTTATTTGCTATTCATCTTTGTTCCCAGCCTTATATCAATAACAACGGAATATTAGTAGAACCAGCATTCTTTTGCTTACCGCTCGGACTTTTATCCCTTCTTGCCTCCGCTGGCTTCGGATTTGTTGCCTTTTTTAAACGATCGAAACAACAAATCTGACTTAGAAAATTTACGTAAAAGAGACCGTGGAAAACATCGTATCACCTTTCCTTATTCCGAATAAATATTTTCCATAACAACCTTTTGACAATAGGCTGGACGTCTCTTTCGCGAGAACTGATATACGGTACCTACAAGCTCTTCAGTCACCAGTCCCACTATTCATCAAACATGAGAAGCTGCTTAGTTCCTTCTGACTCGGAACTAAGCAGCTTCTTCATATCCTCTTTTACATCATGAGCGTTTATTCCTTGAAAAATGCTACTAATTTTTGGTATGTTTCTTGCGCTTGTTTATTACTAAAATCAAACTGATATTCATGGTTCAAGACAACATTTTTCTCCGTATAGTCTACTTTTGTGACTTCCACTCCTGCTTTTTCAAATATAGAAGCTGCTTGTTCCATTTGTTTCGTAAACGTATTTGTGTTTCCGTCCGTCAAGAATATTTTTTGCGTCCAATGGTCTGTATGTCTAGCTAATGCTAAATGTTTGACCTCTTCTAAACGTTCAAAGTTCTTATTATCAAAATAAGCCCATCCACATTTTGCATAAAGAAAGCTAGAAATCTTATCACTTACTTGGGTAAATGCAGAAGGGTCTAGTAGTCCAGACAAAGAAACAAATTTTGTGATCTGCTTGTTCTCCAAAGTTGGATCAAGTTGGTCGGCTTTTTTGATTTCTTCGTTTTGAAGTGCTAACAAATACTCTCCGCTAATTTGTGCACCTGCTGAATCGCCACCAATCGAAATATTCGACCAATCCGCTTGCTCTTTTATCTCTTTTTTGGCTGCTTGAATGGCTTCATTCAATTGGATAACTGGTGTAGGATGCTTTGCTTCAGGCGATCGTTCATAATCGATATTTACGACGATTTGCTGCGTGTCTGAACATAGATATTCCAAATAATCACGACAATCGTTTTTATCCCCTCCTACATATGCGCCTCCGTGCATCCAGAAAAGGATTGGCAACTTTTTCTTCTCCGTTATCGGTGTGTAGATATCCATATGATTATTTTTGTACTTTGAAGGATAAGATATTTCTTTATTTCTATCGATTTGTTTGATTTTTTGCTGGAAATCGTCTGGTCTGGCATATACTTGTTCTTTTTCACTTGTGTCAAATTGTTTTCTAACAAGCAAACTAATCGGCTTTGGTGTGATTTGATTAATCAAAAATACAGTGACTAAAATAACTACGATGATAACTGGCACTGCAATCACTATTCGCTTGAACCATTTCATTCATTTACCCTCTCTTTCTTCGCCAAATCCATGTGATAATCGTGCTAGCGGACAAAAATCCACCTGAATAAATGAGAAGCGAATGTTTCTTTTCTCCAGTTTTCGGCAACATTCTTTTTTTTGTATCTGTCTTTTTTTGTACTTTCACTGTCATCTGAATCGGTTGCGTATCATCATTTGATTGATCATCTCGAGGTTCATTCTTTCCCTTATTGTCTGCATTCTCTGTCGGATCTTGTTTTTTTGGTGGAGCTACTGGGATTTTTTTGTAATGGTAAATAATAGTTGGTATCGTCTCGTTAAAAACACCTTCAGTCGGTCCTTCAACATTTGCTAATTCGTATCCTTCGAATGTCTTTTGCTCTGTCACATAATTCTCTCCATAAGCTCCGTAAAGCTGGATTTCGTCCTGGTCTTTGAGTAGACTTTTATTGTTTTCATCCACATATTTCACGTTTATCTGATCATGGAACACTACTTTCAAAAAGTCCGTTACATGTTTCGTGTAGGCAGCATGGTCAACTTCCTGTGCCTTTCCATGCCCTGCTCCTTCTACCAATAAAAGGTCTTTATATCCTCCAGCTAACTCATATAGTTTTTGCGCGTTAGACACAGGTACTACATCGTCTGCCGTTCCATGGATGATCAATTTAGGCAATGAACCAGACATCCCAATCGTAGGTAGAGCGGCTGTTGGATCCAAATGCATCTCCTGATCAAAATAATATTGTTTCAAAAGCCCCATAAACAAATCTTCATGCTCTTGATCCCCAATGATGTCTAACTGATTTTTTATGGCAGGCGGTAATGCAGGGACTACTGTCTGGCTATACGTAAAACGTAGTTGTTCATCGATTGATGCAAATCCGCAATTTTCAATAATTCCTTTGACATTGACTGGGATATCTTTTGCTAATACAGACATCATCGTAGCTGCTCCCATGGAACCACCATACAGCAGGATCTTTTGAGATGGACGTTCTCGCACTTCTTGATTGATCCAGTAAAGGACATCATCTGATTCATATTGTCCATAGGTTACATAATCGCCTCCACTGTTACCAGTTGCTCTGGAATCAACAAATAATAAATTATACCCTGCCTTATAAAAATCATTGTATTCTTCTGTAACGATCCCATTATTCCAATTCCCTCTAAATCCGCCATGGATCATGACTGTTTTATCTGAACCCTGGTCGACATAGTAAGCATACACATCCATCATTTTGCCGTCTTGTTTGTTTAGTACAGTTTGATGAAGTTGTTTTGTGTTTGGATAGAAGCCTGTGTTTGCTGTAGGCGTCGTACCATCATCTGTACCTCCAAGCATTGACATCAACACACTATTTTTAGAAAAAGCGATATCATACAATAGATAAGTAGCAATCAGATGTTTGATAATCTCTTTATCTACACCATAATCCTTACCAAAAAGCTCACTTAATACTAAACCTATTAGTCGTGCGTTAATTTCTTCTACTGGTCCATTAAGTATTTCTGTCATCTGTTTACCGAAGTAATTCAGATATTCTTTACCATTGAAGTTTTCGCCTTTACCGATATCATCATTTTCTGTCCCATTCTCTTTGTCACTTACTTTAGCAGAAGGGGATTTGTCGTTTGGCGGTTTTGTAGCTGCTGCTTCATCTGTTTGTTGGTTATCTGTGGTAGCGGTCGTTTCTTGATCTGAGCTAGTAACAGATGTCTCAGCCGTTGTTTCAGTACTTGTTTCTGTTTGTGAAGTACTCGATTTCGTTTCGTTTCTAGCATCAGTTGTTTCCGTGGTTTCGACCTCCCTAGATCCCGATTCGGAAAAGATACTCTCTCCATATACTGACCATTGCGGGACATTTGTACTTACAGCAAATAAGACGACCAACGCTCCCTTTAACACTTGTTTTGTTCTCAATCGATTCACTCCTTTTTATGATTCTAGGAGAATTATATGTAAACGCAAACATTTTTTATACAAAAAACAAACGGTTTATCCCATAAAAATAGAACAGGATTATTTTCTCAATTTACGTAACAAAGCAGAATGGATAAACCAGTATCCATTCTGCTTTTCTTTAAATGATGAAATAACTTATTGCTCCAAAAATGTCAGAAATCGTTTATCCCAAATATTCTCGTAAAAAGCGATTGTTTCCTTTGCTTTCATAAAAGGATAATCATAAGTCGTCGCTGCTCCTCTGCACATCATAAGCTGGTAACCTAATCCATGAGCAGACTTCACAGTCGTATCTATACAATACTCTGTTTGGGCCCCACATAATTCGATTGAATGACAGTCCAATTCAGTTAATAACATACTCAAATTAGTCTTATAAAATGAATTCGCATGGGTTTTTCTCACAAAATAACTGTGTTCAGGAATAGATAATTCCGACAATAGCTCCCATGGTTTTGTTTGTGGCACTAATTGAGCATCTTCGTGTTGAACGAAAATAACTGATTTCCCAATCGTTTCGTATATTTTGATTCTTTTATTCACTAATGCTGTCACTGTTTCTAATTCGTGTAACGGCGAAGAATCAAAACATACCCCTTTTTGTCAATCGATCACTACTAATGCGTCGGCTGTGTTTGACATACGTATGCCTTCTTTCTTTTTTCTAGTTCTTTCTTCTAATGATGTTTCGTCTACTACTATTTTCCATTTTATGGTTAGAAATCAAAAAAATATATTCCATTTTCTGATTTTTTTATTGGGGTTCCTTTGATAGCGTTTCTTATCTATTTCGTTCCTTTATACGTGACAACATTTTCTTATTTTACACCTATAAATGGCACTTTTCGACTATTTCTTCATGCTATTATTTCATAAATATTTAGCTATTGGAGGAATGTATCATGATTAAATTATATACAGGTTCTGGTTGCTCGTCTTCTAGACGCGCAAAACGTTGGCTTATCGCACATGATATACCGTTTATCGAACAGAACTTAATTCGTCAACCACTAACCAAAAATGAATTTATCCACTTACTAAAATTGACAAACCACGGCGTGACCGAAATGCTCTCTACTCATTCTATTAGTTATAAAAATCTTGTTCACAGAATAGATGATCTCAGTTTGAGTGAACTATATATTGAGATTCGTACATCCCCTTCTTTATTGAAAAAACCGATTATCTACGACCAACCTGCAAAACTTTTGACTGGATTTAGCGAAGATAAAATCAGGATGTTCCTTCCTAAGACTAAAAGAAAGCAAGAGCTCAACGAACTCTTGCTTTCTGGTCATCTTGTTGATTTTAAAGAAAACAATCTTTTGGCGATGTCTTGATCTTGGTATAAGAAATCTGCTGTTCTTAATTAACGAAATCCAATTTTTCCAATATGGATCTATTTTTCTCATTCCTGATTTTTATGATCTCAGCTTTCAGACGCGCCCAATCATTTTTTGTAGGTTGTCCATTCCAGTAAAATATCTGTGTATTCGTCTGGTCATATGCCGTTTGATCGATAGGATAATCGCTAATGACAATATCAGGTAACTGATCAGCGGATGCACTATATTTTATTGGGCGTTCAGTCATAGATAATATCCTTTTCTTTGCCCATAATTCCTGTGTTTTACCATACTTTGATTGAATATAGAATATGACAGGTTGTTCGTGTTTTATAAAAATATCCCTGACTAACATACAGTATTGAAAAATCAACCGTCTGTTCTTTTCATAATAAGTATTAAGCTCTGGAATTCTGCGAGCTACCCCACTAAAAAACTGTTGCATAATTGGATACATCACTGGAAATATATGCTGAAAATCTCTGTCTTCTGCTGATTTTCCAAAAGCATCCACCTTCTTTTTTGTCCCAAAAACCCTTGAATACAAATGGATCATTGCCAAATTGACAGATAGATAATTTTTTTCTGAAGTTGTAAAAGAAATCTTGAATTTTTTTTCAAAATTTTCTACAATAGACGATTCAATCCAACCCCAACTTTCTTGTATTTTATCTGGAGCATCCAACAAATCTTCTTCCAAATAGGTATTCATTACACCAAACATAAAATAAAGGTAAGCTTGCTCTGTTGGAGTGATGTGATTCATCGACCAGAAGTTTGCTTCAAAAAAAGGCTCTAGTATGTAATGCGTAAACTCTTCTTTTGTTATCAATGGATGCACAAATTTGTTCATCTCTTCTGGGACATACGTAATTGGGTGGCCTTGTTTCATTCGTTGCAACGAAATTCTTAGGAGGCTGATCCATTTCTTTCTATCTATACTACGCGTATATGGCGCATGTTTTGCAAATTTTTCTAATAGTTGACGTTTATTTTTTATACTTGATAATATGTCAGAATGATTTTCGTCGAATGACTGCCAATACATCAAGTGAAAAAAGTATCGGATACGGTATTCTTCTCCTTCTATCGGATTCCCTTTTTTCAAGCTGCAAGATAAATGATAGTTTTTCAAAATAGTATTGAGTTCTCTTAATTTTCTTTGAATCGTACGCAAACTTATATAATTTTTTTGACTAAGATTTTCTAAGGATTGATAAGTACCTTTGTAAAGTGAATCCAGTAAAATATAGCCAATCGTTCCCTCTAACAGTATAGAATAAACTTTACTCAGTAAAAACTGAGAAGAAAATTCGACTTTTATCATCTTGTTTTCTGAAAGAAAAGATAATTTATATTCTGGATACCTTTCGCAAAACGATTCTGCTTGTTGAATCACCGAATTCATCTTAGCTAGGGTGTAGTTTAGATCTAAAGCGATATCCTTCACTACATATAATTTCTCGTCTCTTTCATAACAATAGTTCAAAAATTGATATACTTGCCTTTCATTGATATCAATAAATTCTTCAAACAAAGTACATACTCCTTTTTATCTATTATTTAGACTTATTCCGACAGCTACATGAATGACGTACAAATAGATTCGTTACTGATTTTTCAGAGATACTACCATGCGTAGTGTGCATTGTCAATTATTCTTGCTCTTATTTTCCATTTGTGTTCCTGTTATTTCCTGTTTCTCAAATAGGTTAGTAAACAAAAATAAACCTGGCAAAGCTACAACTTCGCCAGGCAATACAGCACTCTCGAATGAAATATTCACTCAAAAATCTATCGCTTTATTCAATTTTAGATCTGTTGCTTTTATTCTTTATTTCACTCGATGGAAGAGAGAACGAAAATAGCTTGCTCCTACAATCAAAATGAGTAGCACACCCATCCATGTAATTAGCTTGTTTAAGGTTCTACTACCAGTTTCTGGTAAACCGCTTTTTCTCTTATCTGTTTCTTTCGCTTTTTCTTGACGATCAATTCCACGAGAAACAAAATCAGGCTGTTTTAGCACACTTTTTAGGTTGCTCCCTGCATTTCTCTTTTGTTCCTTAGTTGGTATGATAGGTACCAAATCAAGTTCATTATTTACTTTTCCTGTGCTGCTTTCGCTACTCGTGTTTTCTATGCTGCTTTCACTGCTCGTACTCTCTGTACTGCTTTCATTACTCGTGTTTTCTGTGCTACTTTCACTGCTCGTACTATCCGTACTGCTTTCACTGCTTGTACTCTCTGTACTGCTTTCACTACTTGTGCTATCCGTACTGCTTTCACTGCTTGTACTCTCCGTACTGCTTTCACTGCTTGTACTCTCCGTACTGCTTTCACTGCTCGTACTATCCGTACTGCTTTCACTGCTCGTGCTATTCGTACTGCTTTCACTGCTCGTACTATCCGTACTGCTTTCACTACTTGTGCTATCCGTACTACTTTCACTGCTTGTGCTATCCGTACTGCTTTCACTGCTTGTGCTATCCGTACTGCTTTCACTGCTTGTGCTATCCGTACTGCTTTCACTGCTTGTGCTATCCGTACTGCTTTCACTGCTCGTACTATCCGTACTGCTTTCACTACTTGTGTTTTCTGTGCTACTTTCACTGCTCGTACTTTCTGTACTGCTTTCACTACTTGTGCTCTCCGTACTGCTTTCACTACTTGTGCTCTCCGTACTGCTCGGCGGTCCAACAACTGTCCAACTGCTTGGTTTCAAATTCTCCGTAATCGTCATCTGTCCATCATAAAAAACAATCAAATCAACTTTATCTTTACTCTTGATCTCATCAATCGATAGTTCTGCAGAAATCATTATTGTATACTCAATACCAGCGGTCCATTGTAGGTCTTTTAAATAAACTTCCCCAATAACCTTTTCTGAACTTCCATTACCATCCCAACCATATGTTAGAACAGCATGTACATCACTAGCATTCACGCTTTTGTTTGGTTTGACCGGAATAGTAATGACTTGTTGTGTCATGTCATAAACGATCCGATCAGTTTTCACAGTAAATGAAAGATTCTCATTTGCCCGTTCATTTGCAGAAGTACTGATTCCAATCATTGTTGCAATTATACTTAGCCCAAGAATAACAAATAATACGGTCGCTGTTTTCTTCATTTCTATCACTCTCCATATAATTACCTTCTATTTGATAAAGGAATTATATAAAATGAAAATGATGAGAACACGACAGTCAGTTGTGAAAATCTAACAAAAGATGTCGTGTATTTGTTTGAATTTGTTTACTTTTTAATTTAATCAATGAAAGACTTAAAAAAGCAAGACCGATATCAGCCTTGCTTTCTTCATCTTTTATTGATAAACAGCAGTGTATTTCTTCATCCGCTTTGTTTTATATGCATAGAGTAACAAACCAACAATCAAGACTAACAAGAATAATGTAGTCGATATAGACGCTTCAGCCCCAAAGTTCCCCCCAGTAATTATTGTGTTTTGCGATTGGACCAGAGTGGAGAAAAAACCTTGTTCTTGCGTTCCGCTGACTGGTATACCCAAAATAGCTCCTTGAGTCCAATTCCAAGTAATGTGAGCACCGATGGCCGTAAATAAACTTTCTGTACTGTAGATAAGTGCACTGAAAAAGCAACCTGCTAAAAAGATATTGAAAACTGCCAGAAATGTCATGTTAGGATTCAATCCGTGCAAAAGAGCAAATAATGCAGCAGATCCAATCATTGCTATTAATGGACCAAATCTAAGCAGCTGATGCTGAAAAAAGCCACGGAATAAAAGCTCTTCGGATGCCCCCACTGCAATAAATAAAATAAAACTCGTGATCAGCGGCACAATGTTCGCGTTTCCTGAATCTAACCGATACGCCCCCATCAAATATAATGGACTAGTAATAAGCAGAAACACTCCAATTCCAACAACGAGACCTCCCACTAAATATCCCCAGTCTTTTCCACGTCCAGAAATACCATAATCTTCCACTTTTTTCCCTTCTACCTTACTAGCAAGAAATAAAGCTAGTAAAAAAACAACTAAATGTCCAACCGTACCAGCAATTGCTCCAATCCATTCACTGTCTCCAATAAACATATCCGCAAGTGCATTATTGACAAGAATACCTAAAACAAAACCAACTAAGACTATTAAAACAGATCCAATCAACCGAATAATCCTAATCATCTTTCATCCCTCCTTTATATTAAGTGTAACAACCCTTTTCTTTCTTGTCTCGTGAAAACTATCTAAATGTTCTCCATCATAGAGAGAATAGATTTTTACGAACTAAGAATATCTACAGCAACCTTACGAAAATGAAAGACTGTCTGCCTAGTTCTTCTGTTAGACTGTCTTTAATAAGGAAAGGATGGGAAATTTTTTGAAAAAACAACTACTGATTATGTGCCTTTCAGCATTTGCTATTTTGCTATTCTCAGGTTGTAGCAAGTCCAATGAAACAATTGCAACGTTTAAAGGTGGAACACTTACAGTTCAGGATTTTTATGATAACCCAAAAGTTAAATCAAACAATCAAACACTATTAAAAAAAATGATTGTCTTCAAAGCATTTGATGATGTATACGGAAAAGAGATTTCTTCAAAGGAAGTAACAAAAGAATATAATGAACAAATCAAAAAACTTGGTCCAAACTACAAGGAACAATTAAAAGCAGTTGGCCAAACGGAAGAGACATATAAGAAACTTTTGAAACAGATGCTGGCTTTCCAGTACGGTTTGAAAGCCAATGTAAAATTAACAGATAAAGATCTAGACACTGCTTGGAAAGAATTCCATCCAGAAGTTAGTACACAAATCATCCCACTTTCGACTAAAGAAGAAGCAGATAAAGCAAAAAAAGAAGCAAACGAAGGGGAAAATTTCTCCAAGCTTGTTCAAACTTATGGTAAAAATAAAACATTAAAGAAAACTGATGGAAAAATGAATTTTGATTCAACCAATCCAGGGATTCCTACTGAAGTAAAAAAAGCAGCATTTCAATTAAACAACGGGGAAGTTTCTGATATCATTCCTGTAACAGATCCAACGACTTATCAGCAAAGCTATTATTTAGTAAAAATGGTAAAAAAACAGGATAAAGGTGCCAATAAAGATAAATACAAATCAGAGCTAGAAAAAATCGCCACGGAAACAAAAACTCTTGATACGGAATTCATGGATAAAACAATCCATAAAGTGATGAAAAAAGACAATGTAACTATTAAAGATCCTTATGTAAAAAATATATTCAACTAAACAAGTTTGACCCAATTGGGGATGTGGCAAAAGTGATGGCACATCCCCTTATTTGAATAAATAGTATTCAAAAACAATAAAATTTAAGTAGCTATTTTTCTGTTTTGCTTCTCTAATATTCAGAACAGAACACTGTTTTCACAGCCTCTTTCGTCTGTTTTATTATTATACTAGGTACGGTGTACGGAAAGAATCATTGATTTTTTTTATTTCCTTCAAGTCACATTTTGGTTGTCGATCATAGGTCAACAAGCCATTGATCTCTTGTTCTACATCTGTCAATTGCGTATAACAAAATCCCCAAAGCCCCTTTGATCTATATACAGCATTTATGATCCGCCGGTAGTTTTTGATAAAATCAACCTCATTTTTCACAGAGGTATATCCCCAACCTTTTTGCCCAGAAAAATCAAAACCGATGCCGCCGAATTCGGTCAACAAAATGGGCTGACCTTGATATACAAACCCGTTAGCAAATATTGGCCACGGAGTAGACGGTCGATTAAGCAAATCTTCTCTTGTACTTAAAGTTGTGACGAAATCTTGATACTTATCTTCCTCTTTTTCCTCTCCATGTCCATAATGATGGATGGCACAAATATCTGTCTCCGTCATTGCCCAACCATCATTTGAAATAACAAGACGAGTCATATCCAGACTATGCAGATAATGATACAGCGATTGAGAAAAATGTTGTTGCTGGCGGTCAAACGAAATTTTAGGTACTCCCCAGCTTTCATTGATCGGTACCCATGTAACAATACACGGATGATTATAATCGCGATCAACGATTTCTGTCCATTCCTGCATCAAACGTTTACTGGAATCATGTGTAAACACAGCAGGTGCCGCACATTCTCCCCAAACAAGGTAGCCAAGTTTATCCGCCCAATAGAGGAATCTGGGCTCTTCCGTCTTTTGGTGTTTGCGGCAGCCGTTAAACCCCATTTCTTTTGCGACTTGAATATCTTTTGCTAATGCATCATCAGTCGGGGCAGTCATTAAACCAGTTGGCCAATATCCTTGATCCAATATCAGCTTCTGATAGTAAGGTTTATTGTTAAGATAAATCATTCCGTTTTCTTGATGTATCTTTCTCAGACCAAAATAACTGGAAACAACATCTTTTATATTTTCTTTTTGCTTCAATACAAATTCTACATCAAATAAATTGGGTGTCTCTGGTGTCCAGGACCAACCTTCATGATGGAAATTGGTTCGAAAAATATAGTTCTGCAACAGGTCAACAGTCAGTATGACTCTTTTTTCGACAAAAGAATGGGACAATTTTGCGACAATTCCCCCTTTAAAAGCAATACAGCAATCGACAGTTAATCCTTCTCTAAATTCATTTAGTTCCAACTCAGCTACAACTTTTCCTTCATCGAATAGTGGGGTGAATCTCAAGTGAGAAAAATAAACATCTTCCACCACTTCCAGCCAGACAGTTTGCCATATACCCGTTGAATTGGTGTACCAGATTCCCTCAGGTTTTTCTTGCCAAAATTGCTTTCCGCGCGGAATACTCTCATCTTTATGAGGATCTTCTGCTCTTACTGATAGTTGCTGATGCTTTTCATTTGTCAAATATTCGGTTATATCAAACGAAAAAGAGGTATGTCCACCGCTATGTCGTCCGACATGATGTCCGTTCACAAATATATCGGCATAATAATCTACAGCGCCAAAATGAATGATTGCTCTCTGACCATCCTGTTTGTTTATGTCAAATTCACGGTAATACCAAACAATATCATGAGGCGTTTGATCATTTATCCCACTTTCCAGGCATTGATATACAAAAGGAACAAGGATTTTCTGATCATAATATTGCGGATGGCTTCCCCATTTTTCTTTCATTCCAACACATTGATCATCAAACGCAAAAAGCCATTCTCCATTCAGATTCTGCCATTTTTTTCTAACGAATTGTGGTCTTGGATACTCGGTTTTATTCATCAAAACATACCTTCCTTTACTTGATCCCGCTTTGTAGGGACATTGATTTCATAAAGCTTTTCTGTGCGACTAAATAAAGTGCGAATGTAGGGACAAGCGCCAACAACGCGCCTGCAGCACCTATCCCTGGGTAGGTCAGATATTGACCTTGCAGCAGCTGTAATCCTGGAGTAATTGGCAATTTATCTATATCATTGATAACGATAGAAGGCCAAAGAAAATCATTCCATGAACTGGTAAAACTGAATAAAGCAACGACTGTCAAAACGGGTTTGATCAAAGGTAGGATGATATAATAAAAGATTTGAAATTCATTTGCTCCATCAACAACTGCCGATTCGTCTAGCTCTTTTGGGATTCCAAGAATAAATTGCCTCACTAAAAAAATATTGTAGACACCTGCTGCACCAGGAACGATGACAGCCATAAACGTATTCGTCCAACCAAGCATATCAATGATCTTAAAATTAGGGATAAGATTCATTACTGTTGGAAACATCATCGTGCCTAAAAGAAGAGAAAAAATCACCTCTCGACCTTTAAAAGATAGACGAGTATAGCCGTATGCAGACATAGATACGATAAAAAGTACTAATAGCATATGCGAAAGTGAAATAATCAGCGAATTGACAAACCATCGAAAAACGGGAGACGATTCATTACCCATCAGCTGCAAATAGTTTGCTAACGTCCATTGCTGTGGTAACAAACTGAAACCTGTTGCTTGGATTTCCATTTCTGGTTTGAAGGAAGTGAAGACAGCCCAGATCAAAGGGAACAACCAAATGATACAAACAGCTAGAAGCAAGAAAAAAGCGATTTTTTTACCTAGTTTATTTTCTTTCATTTTCTGTCCTCTACTTTTCTAGTTTTTTCATGCTTACAAACTGGAATATAGATACGATCATGATAGCTAACCCTAAAAGAACAGCCATCGCGGAGGACATTCCCGCTACTGATGTACTGCTTCCAAAAGCATTTTCCTGAATATACATCATCAAGACGCGCGTTGAATTATTTGGGCCACCCCCCGTCAGCATCAAAGGCTGCCCATAAATATTAAACTGAGCAATCGTTGTCATAACTGTCGTAAACAACAATTGATTTTTGATAGACGGGAGAGAAATCTTGAAAAATTTAGTGACGTTGTTTGCACCATCCAACTCCGCGGCTTCTAGCAATTCTCGGGAAACATTGCTAAGCGCTGCAGTATAGATGATGAGATTACCTCCTGCTGTCCACCAAATCGTTACAGCTACTATCGCTAACCAAGCCCATGGTTGCGTACCTGTTAAATGAACATCAAATCCAAAGAGCTCTTTGATAGGTCCAAAAGAAAGACTAAGTAAAAACCCCCAGATGATCATTACAGCTGAAATAGCGAATAATGTAGGCAAGTAAAGAATGGATTGAAAAAAACGGGCAAGTCTTGGTTTAGCTGATAACGCTGCAGCTAAACCTAATGGAATCACGATACATAACGGAACTGACAGTAAAGCAAAAAGCATCGTGTTTTTGAATCCATTGATGAATTGAGTATGATAAATAGAATCTGTATCCCATAGCAACGTCCGAAAGTTATCTAATCCAACAAATACAGGCTGACTGTATAGATCCCATTCTGTCATTGATACGTAAATACCAATCATTGCTGGAATAAGAAAAAATAGGACAAATAAAAGCATATGCGGACCAATAAATAAAGCAGGCCACAAACTTATTTTCCCTTTGTTCTTCAATATTTGTGCACTCCTCTCACTTCAGATTCGTTCGATTTCTTTCGGTTACTTCATTTTTTCATCCACTACTTTTTGGATTTCTTCAAAAGTTTCTTTAATATCCGCCTTTCCGGTAATCATATCCCAAGAACGATTATCATACTCAGCAAATACATAAGAAAGACCATCTTGATCGTTTACCGATAAAGCTTCCTGACCCTTTTCAGTCGCCAATAAAAATGATTGAGGCATATCCGTATACGATTCATTCTCTAACATAGCTAATGAAGTAGGGTTTGCTCCTGATTTGATCCATTCCAATTGATTGCTTTGCAACCAAGTCAAAAATTCGACCATACCAGCTTTTTTATCGTCCGAACGTTCCTCTCTCGTTTTGAACATTGCGAATTGATCAACACCTGTTCCTTGAACAAGATTTTCTGCATCCCATTGTGGCGTGAAGGTCGTTCCCCATTGAAAATCACTAATTTTTTCCATTTGTCCCAACATCCACGTTCCTTCTGGTAAGAAGAGGAGTCTTTGATTCAAAAATAATTTATTTGCATCCTCACCTTCTGGAACCATCAACTTATTATCATGAAGCTTTTTGAATTCTTCTACTGTTCGATACGAATGTTCATTGTTTATATCGATGTTATTCCCGCTATCTAGCCATTCTCCTCCCATCTGCTGATAAAGGTTCGAATAGTTCTGCATCCCCCAAGTATACCCATAACTATATATCCCATCTTCTTTTGCTTTTTGTCCGGCTTCTTCTATCTCTTGGTAGGTGATGATCTCATCATCTAACGCTTGAGGATGGTATTTTTCTACTAGATCCCTATTGTAATACATGATCCACGAGCCCATCGTTGCTGGGATACCATATTGATTCTCTTCTAATTTTCCTACTTCCCAAGCAATTTCTACATAATTCTCTTTTTTCAATTCTGTATCCGCTATCATTTCATTCCAAGTTTCAAGCATGTCCTGATTCTTATAAGTAGGAAGGGCTTCGGATGCAACAAGCGCAATATCTGGAACGCCTCTTCCTGATTTTCCAGCAGTAGTGAGCCGAGAAGTAAATGTATCAGCAGCCATCGAAACAAATTTTACAGGGAAATCAGGGTTTGTTTGATTATATTCGTCGATATTCTTTTTTATCTTCTCCCCATCTGGTCCCGTAGCAGAAGACCATAAAAGAATCTCATTTTTGTTTCCTGAAGAAGTATTCCCCTCACCGCAAGCAGCTAAACCGGTTATTGCAAGTGTTGCTACAGATAATGCCATCCATTGTTTTCTTAACTTCATTTTCCTCTCTCCTTTTTAGTCAACTATTTCGTTTACTTTTTTATCAAATGGCTTGTTTATTAAATCATAACACATGGAAGAAAACGCTGTCAAAAGGATATTAAAAGGATTATAAACAGTAAACTAAACGGTTTATATTTATGTTTAGTTTGTACAAAAGTTCTATATATAGTAAACTTGAAACGAAATAAAAAGAAAGGAGATCCGCTATGGAACTCTCCCTTGATCTAGATTCACTTCTTGTTTACAAGGCACTATCAGCAGAAACTCGATTAATCATATTGGACAAACTAGCACAAAAACCACAGACTTCTAGTGAACTAGCCCAACAAATGAATTTAAGCAAAGCCATCATCTCTCGGCACTTGAAAGTTCTTGAAGAAGCTTCACTTATTTCTCTTTTGGAACTTAGCGAAGTGGAGGAAGACAATCGAAAGAAGATTTATTCTTTATCCGTGGACAAAATAGAAATCCACTTCCCTCAACAAATCTATCTTCCTTATAAAAAAAAGAGCCACGAGATTGCTTTGGGTTATTTTTCGGATTTTTCTGTGCAGCCTTCTTGCGGATTAGCTAGTCCTGAAAAAGTGATTGGAAAAATGGATGACTTGCGTTCATTCGTATCAAACGAACGAGTTGACGCTTCCCTTTTGTGGTTTTCAGATGGGTATGTAGAATATATTTTCCCTAATCCTTTAGAAGCTTCCGATCAACCGGAACTATTGGATATTTCTCTAGAGCTTTCTTCTGAATTCCCAGTTTCCAACAACAACTGGCCAAGCGACATTTCCTTTTATATCAATGATATAAAAGTTGGCACTTGGACCGCCAAAGGAAATTACTCCGACGTCCGCGGAAGATTGACGCCTGACTGGTGGGACAGTCGCTTCAGCCAATACGGTATGTTAAAGCACTTGCGCATCAATACAAAAGACACCGGGATAGATGGAGAGCAGCTATCAATAATCAATCTCTCTGATTTAAAATTGCAGCACTCCCCTTTTATCAAATTCAGGATTGGTGTCGACAAAGAGGCTAAGAACAAAGGCGGATTGACGATTTTTGGGCGCCATTTCGGTAACCACCCTCAAAATATTGTAGTTGATCTTTATTATTCACAAAAAGAAAAACATTGATTTCTCGATAAATAGTATTTATTCCATTAAAATATCCGCTTCTTTAAAAGAAACGGATATAATTAATTATTCTATTTTTATAAATCACTAGGATCGATTTCATCCGTTTCTACGATTGGAACGGATGATTTTTTTAACACTTCAAATCGTTTAACGTCATTCACCCCATACACTTGATACTCGATTCCAGATTTATTTAGTTTATTGATTGTTTCTTCTGTAGCAGCATCATTAGATACTGAGAGCAACGCTTTTTTATAACTTTTTACTTGTTCAATCTCATCTTCAAGTTTATTTTTTTGGTCATATAACCAAGATACTGTGCAGTCAGGATGATTCTTTACGACTTCGTCTCGGATCTTTTTATCCGTCAGTACAAAAAATGAACGTTCATACACACTATTTTGTTTTAGCGTGTTTACGATCTCATTAACAAAATGTTCATCCTGCCAGTTTCCTTTTGAACCATCCACGTTGACAATCAAGTTATTTTTTTTGATTTCCTTTACGGCTTCTTCAAAAGTAGGTATCTTAACTTTTTTATTTACGTATTCTGGATAGTTTTTCGTATCTAAATTAAACTTCTTTAGTTGTTTGATCGTGTATGTCTCTGGTTTTCCCGTTCCATCTGTTGTTCGATCCAATGTGTCATCATGCATCAAAAAATTCACGCCGTCTCTACTTGTCCGAACATCAATCTCGACTGCTTGGTAGCCTAATATTTTTGCTTGATGGATACTCTCCACCGTATTCTCAGGCGCAATAATGTGTGCGCCACGATGAGCCACTAAGTAAGTACCTTCATGTTCCAACCAATTATTCGCTAATGAAACACATCCTGTTAATAAAACAGTGAATAGCATTACTATTCCAATCTTTTTTTTCACTTGCCAAATCACCTCAAAAACAAGTATAGCAAACTTAAACCTGATTAAAAAGTTATTTTAAAATGAGCTAAAAACATCCCTTCTGGACTTTTTCTTCTTATTCTGTTATACTAAAGAAACACGAAAGATATTTTTATGCGACACTTTTCATTTGTTTTTATGAAATTTATTCAAAACTGGCGTAACTTCAGAGTTACAAGGATGTATTAGAGGTTAGGGAATACATCGTTTAAATGAGAAATAAGTAATAGTTAGTAATAGTCACCGAAACTTTAAATTAATGAATATTGAATCGTCAGATAGCCTTCTCGAGTTTTCGAGAAGGCTATCGTTTATTTTATGGATAAGTGAGTCCGCAAGTCATTCCTCATCCCTTATCGGAGCTCATCAAGTATTTCTGACTGTCAATGTTGAAAATCAGACGTTTTGTAAGTCTATTTCTTTTTTTGATTGAAGGCATTATCTGCGATACCTTTACTTGTTTTTCCTCTTTTTGCATCATTTGTTAAAATCCCTGAGCGTTATATAAGCAATGTTTCTCTTTTTGATATATAATTATTTTATCATTTAAGAAAGGAGAATTCTAATGAAAACTTTAGATGCTATTGCATTAACTTTATTGATTGTGGGAGGGCTGAACTGGCTGTTGGTAGGCTTGTTCGAATTTGATTTAGTAGCTATGATTGCTGGTGGTTCAACAACTATTTTTGCGAAGATCATTTATATCATCGTAGGTATTTGTGCGATCTACTGCTTGAAATTTTTCCCTATGATTACTAGAAAAGTTGATGAAAGATATTAGAAAGCTATAATTATTAAAAAAGCTATTATCTTCATGAACCTTCCCATTAGTGGGAAGGTTTTTTCATTTGAAGTCATCTGATTCCACATGGAGAGTGGTATACTGAATTAAGATAATCTATTTTAGGAGGTACCATCATGAATAAAGGGATTTACGTAGGATTGTTGGGGGTTGTACTACTTTTTTCAGCCTGCGGAAATGCTACAAAGAATTCTATTAATGAATCTTCACTAACCAATTCAACAACTGAGGTCGGTTCGACTAAAAGTACTTCTACTACTTCCATTACTAATACTTCTACTAGTAATGTAGATTCGCAATATAGCCAATCAAGCATTCAGTCGTCTCCCATTTCTTCAACATCCGAAATGCAAGAAAGAACTGAACCTTCTCTTCCATTGGAAAACTCTGATGAAGCACTTCTATTTCTTATTGCCCATCGTTCCGAATTACAAAGTGACGATATCGTTACTAGCTTTTATCAAAAAATCGATCAAGATTATTTGTTCACGACTTCTAGCAAGCAGACTCGTGCCCAAGGAGGATCAGGAAGTGTCGGTTTCTATCGAGTGTCCCCAGATGGAGTGATTTCGATTACTGATGCGTACGGCACACCGTTTTGATGATATAGAAAGTTTCACATTTCTGTCTGTTCATTGTGTGTTTTAACGCTATTTTATTTTGAAAAACGCGAACGAGTATCTCAATCGTTCGCGTTTTCTATTTCAAAATTCTCTGGCACGTCCCATTTATTCGCCACCATTTTTTTGTCAGATGCAGTCATACGATATAAGTGGCCATTTGCGTCAACTACATAGTTTGCTACAGCTACTTCTTCCATAAAAATATCTACTTCTACTTCTCTAACTTGATTGATACGAACGTCAAACCAGAAATGGTTAGCGCTTACAATAGTTGGATCTTCTAACTTCAAATGATAGTATGCCCACTTCTCTACTTGCTCTCTTGTTAAATTTGTGGTATCCACTTCGCTTTTTGTCAGTTGTGTAATAAAATTAGTCGCCGGATGGTTTTCTAAATCCAATATTTCTACATTTGGGTAAAAGAATTTGCTTATTATAAAAAATGACACGATGATGATTCCTGCTATACAACATGTGTAATAGACGATTTTTCTTCTACGGGTTTTACGCATCGTTTTTATTTGGTAATTTCGCGCTTCTCGATCTCGCCATTTTCGTTGCTGCAAAGCTGTTTTTTCTTTTTCTAAAAGATAGCCGAGTTCACGTTTCTTTTGTGGATTGTTTGTCCTAGCGATTTCTAATTCTAAATGATAGATTCTGCTTTCTTCTCGCCAATAGGGATTTGTGGTTTTTGCCATATTTTCTCCTCTCCAAATTATTTTCTTACTATTATTCTAGCAAACCCTTTCTCAAATTAGAAAGATAACCTTTGTAATTCACTAGATGAAACATTCACAAAGACAACCGTTATACTTGAATTTTTTTCAAAATAGAGTTATTACATAAATAGGGATAAATAAAAAATACTCTATTGAAAGGATGATCAACAATGGCAAATGTACCTAGCATTCGCGACATGTTCCCTGATTTCAATGATGTGTTTAGTCCAGCGTTCAATGATTTTTTAGGTGTTTCAAGTTATCCAAAAGTAGATTTAGTTGAAAACGAAAAAGAATACAAACTAACAGCTGATATGCCTGGCTGTGACAAAGAAGACACGACAGTTGAATATTCAAACAACACTTTGACGATCTCCGCCAACCATGAGTCCCATACGGAAGATAAAGAAAATGGCAACTATGTACGGAAAGAAAGACATTCGGTCTCTTACAAACGTTCATTCTATCTTCCTGATGTTGATGAAGAAAAAATCACCGGATCCTTTAAAAATGGTGTACTGAAATTAGCATTACCTAAAACGGCGCATCATCCAAAAGAAACGAAAAAAATCGAGTTAAACTAGGAACTTTCGCCTCTCTATGAATGAGAGGCGATTTTTATATTTTTGATAAGAACAAGTGATTTCTAATTGAATTTTATAGTTATTCAGAACCAATTCCATGATCCTAATTAAAAATTCAAAAGGCACAAAAAAATATTTTGTTTTGGCGATAAAGATGGTATGATCTCTCTTGGTAAAAAATATGGGAGTTGATCATTTGATTGTCTTAAGTAAACTTTTATTTTGGATACCATTCATCATAATGACCAGTATTTTCTTTTACTTATTCAAAAAACCGAACAAATACTTACTTTTAGCTGCTTGTCCAATGATTTATTTTATCCATAAAATCAGAGGATTTTATTATTATGACTCTGGTATTTCATTGTTTTACTACGAAATCGGTTTATTAGCTTCGGCCATCTTTTTTATTTGTGTGTTAGGATATTTCAGAAAAAAATAAGCTTCCAGCCAATTTTGGCTGGAAGTTTTTTATTTTGGTATAAATCTTTTCATTTGATATTCATACAAGTTGATCTATTTTTCTATTATTAAGTACATACCATTGTTACTCTTTGAATGTGGGGGAGAAAAAAATAAAAGGAGCTGGTATTTTGTTAGTTATGAGTAAAGCTTTGTTTTTACTTCCCTGCACATTCATGTTTATTGTTTTATGTTATTTCAAAAGGAGAAAAAAATGGTGTTGGATCGATGTTTTGCTATTTCTTCCCTTTTTTCCGCTTATTTATTTTCTGGAAGAAATTTGGGATGACATGGCATGTGATTCTGCTTTTCTTTTTAGTCATTCCTTTGGGCTTATGCTCTCGCTTATGTTCTTTGCCATTGTGCTATTTTTTTTGAATAAAAAATAATGTATAAACACGTTTTTCCCAACTACCGAAATATGATTTTGGTAGTTGGGGGCTATCTTTTTTGAAGTATAAAAAGATCTCAAATCAATCCACTTTACTATCCTATTATGTTATTCATAGTAACAAAATCCCACCTAATTTATCTTGTAACTTGATTTTTTGCATTAAAACTAAATAAAAAGATAAAAAAGTGCGGTATTTCGCACATTTTTATTATAGATAAACGTTTAGACAAATTGGATTACTTTTAGGTTCGTGATACATTGGCATAGAAATTATTTGCAAATTATAAGTTTACATCATTTAATTATAGTTACATACTATTTTCTCCCCTCATTCTCTGATATTCCAAAGATAATTTCTACTTTGTTTTGATTTTTGCAGTGATTCACATGACAAAAATGTTCGACTTTTCGATTGTATTTCTTACTTCAATTCATTAATAATGTGATTGTCACTTGTTTCATTTATTTAATCATTAGGAGGGAAAAATTTGAATACTGTTCGTTCGAAAAGAGGACTTTCTACCTTTGACTTGAAAATTTTAGGGATTACATTGATGTTTATCGATCACATTCATCAAATGTTTTATCCGTTTGGTGCCCCCGACTGGCTGGATTGGTTTGGTAGGCCAGTTGCTACTTTGTTCTTTTTTATAAGCGTTGTAGGCTTCTCACATACACATGATAAAAAGAAATATATGCAGCGGCTTTATCTCTCAATGGTTCTTATGGCCTTCTTTACTTATTTTTTAGGTAATATCGTTCATTATGATGAAGTGGTATTGATGAATAACATTTTCAGAGATCTGTTTATTGGTACGGTCATGATGTATGCAATCGATCTTTTCACTGATGGAAAAAATACAGGAAGTTGGAAAAAGATTGTTACAAGTATTTTCATATTCATTTTACCAATCTTGCTCTCATTATTTATCCCGTTGTTATTTTCTAGTTCTGCTATCCTTCAAAACAAAGTTGTTTTTATGCTGATTACATCATTTTTACCTGCACTGCTTTTAGCAGAAAATAATTTTATGGTTCTTTTGATTCCTTTGCTTTATTTAGCAAGAAATCACCGTAACATTCAATGTGTCATTATCTCGATTGTTGCTGGAATATTCTTCTTTTTAGGTACGACCCAGTGGATAATGATTTTTTCAATCATCCCAATCTTGCTATATAACGGACAAAAAGGAAAAGGAATGAAATATTTCTTTTATATCTTTTATCCGGCACATATTGCCCTATTATATTTGCTGTCTGCCTTTTTATATAAATACTAGACTGATGAATGACCATTTCGATTTAGTTCCTATCTTTAGTCTTTTTTACCCATTCCATGTTACAATCGCTTTGCAATCGATCTCAAAAAAGGAATCAGGAGGGAAAAAGATGAAGCAACTATTACCGTTTTTGACATATAATGGTCAAGCAGAAGAAGCAATCAATTGGTATCACAAAGCTTTTTCTAACTCCCAAATCACTAAGTTGAATCGGTATGGCGATGCGAGTAAAGAGGAATCGGATCTTATCCTTGAAGGTGAACTTAAGTTAGGCAATCAAGTAATTGGATTTTTGGATATGTCAAAAAATTTCCCTGTACCTGTCTCCACCTGGGCATCTACCATTTTGATTGAAGTAGATGATCAGGAAGAATTTGATCAGGCATTTCATACATTAAAAGTTAACGGAACCATAATGATGCATGAAAAAAATTACGAGAAGTATACGGAAGTTTGCTGGGTGACTGACAAGTTTGGCTTTACTTGGCAACTGTTATTCTAGCCATGAGATAAAGTATATCTTATTATATTGATGCAAATATTAAAAATTAATCGCTGAACGAGAAAAATCCCTTACTGTACTATTAAGTGAGGGATTTTTTTTACCAACATAAACAAAAAAACCACCTCATATGAGGCGGTTAACATTCAACATTATTTTACGATATTTACTGCTTGAAGACCACGTTGACCTTCTTCAATATCATAAGTAACTGCTTGGCCTTCATCTAAAGACTTAAAGCCTTCTCCTTGGATCGCTGAAAAATGAGCAAATACGTCATTTCCATCTTCACCAGTGATGAAACCAAAACCTTTATCTGAGTTAAACCATTTTACTGTACCGTTATTCATATATATTTCCTCCTGATACGTATATAATACGTGTTTTATTGCAATTAATATTACTTGGTAAAAGGAGTTTTTATAGTGTGAATATATCGCTCAGATTACGTTTCAAATTAGATTACTTATTTACTGTAACACGGATATAATACTAACACAAGGATAATCACTCGATATAAGGTTTAAAGATGTAAAATTTCAGGAAAATCACAACAATTGGTTAATGAACGAGCGAGAACTCTGATTAATAATCTCATATCTATCTACTTTCTGTTGGTTCTTCGTTAACTACTTGAGTTTTCAACCCGAATGATGGCAAAAGAATTATAGCGGCAATACAATTGCTCGCAACTTTATACGCTGCTTCTGTAGGAACACCGTATTTTTTAAACTTTGCTTTTATTGCAGTTAGTTCTGGTTTTCTGACTTTTTCATTCTGGGATGTTTGTCGACCATTCGGAACCATTATCCTTAATATTTGGTTATTAGTTGATAAAGTGCTATTATCCTAATTGACATAAGACGATATGGGAGATGATACGGTGGTCACATTTAGCATGCTTTTATTTTGGATTCCAGTCTGTATTGGTATCAGCTCTTTCTTTTACTTCACTAAACGTTCTAGAAAAACAGTTATATTAATGCTTTCTTTTCTTCCTACAGCAATTTTTATCATAAAAATAGTGAAATATACATTTTATCAATCGCTTTCAACATTATTTTTTTACGTAGTTGGGTTGTTTTTATCACTTATTCTTTTCATCATTGTTTTGCGATATCTTTATAAGAATGATTAATTGTTATACTTTTATAACTACAAATTTTCTCACTTGTTGTTTTTGTCTTTATACTAGTACTATTAATAGACATCTATCTGTTTCATCTTGATTCTTCCTATTTCTGCCGACATTTTTATTAAGGTATTGACTACAAAATGAATAAGAGATACTCTTTTCTAAAAGTGATTGGAGGTAGAAACATGACACCTATCAACAAACTTAACACTAATATATTTTTATATATCGGAATGATACTTGTTATTCTTAATGCTATTTTTTTAGATTTCCATTTTTTTGTAAATATTTTAGGTCTTGCTCTTATCTTATTTTCTAGCAATATTATAAAATTGATTGGTAACTTTCTAAAAGACGATCACTAGTTGATTGTCTTTTTTTTCTGAATGTCTATGTAACTAAAAAATAAAAAAGAAGCTGTTTATCTTTTCACCTAGCGATAGTCGCTAAACTTTCCTTGCCTTATTTTCTCTTCAGCAAAAATATGGATAGAAACAAAAGCATCATGTATAATTAAATTAAAATTAAAATAATTAGAGAAGGTGAAATTATGGATGAATTCCAAATGATAAAAAGTACTCTTATATCTATAAAAGAATATGTATCGATGATAAGTAGCTTTCCTAATGAAAGTGATAGAAACAGTGTAATAAGACAGTTTAATATTCAGTTCATAGGAAAAGAACGTAAAAAAATTATTTCTATAGAGATTGCTAATTATTTAAAATTAGAAAATAGTATATTTAACAAATATATTCAAGAAGTTGCCAAAGAACTCCACATCAAATTAGAAGGACTCCATAAGGTAAATTCTGCTACTTCGGAAGCTGATGCGTATTATATCTATCTTTGACAATAAGTAATTGATGTATTTTAAATAAACGTAACGTCGATGTTTATAAATTAATAGACAGCAACGGTTTAAAAATAGTAAGAACAATTAGGAAGAGTTGAAATTCACCTCCTTGTTCTTACTATTTCTGTTGCTGTCTATCGCATTTCATCATTCTTTCAATCCGAGTTAATTAGGGTACTTTATCGGCATATCTAGTATTAAACCGTCTATACCATGACTACTAGCGTAACATCTGTCTTTTATTTTCATTCCGTTCCCTCCCATTGACGAGCATCATCTTATATAGAAATCCAAGCTTACGAATAACCTCACTTGCAATAGCAACACCCTGACTTGCCGCTTTATATACTTCTTCTGTAGAAACTCCGTATTCTTTTTCAAATGTTGCCTTCAGTACGTTCGATTCTTGTTTACTCGATTTATTCATTGCTGTTTTTCCAATTCTCATCAATCAATAACATTTTAAGTCGATTTTCTGAACTTATGTATCAATGATCATATAGCTTGAAATCGTTCTTATTATACTGTAGTAATCTACGTATCTAAGCAACCCTTCATTTTTGTATAAGCCTTTTATTACCGACTTCCCCCTTCAATCTCATTTATTTCTCATGATCAATAAATAATGATAAGATAAATATATTGCGAAAGAGAAAAAATAAAGGGGATATAACTTTGTTATTTATTAGTAAAATTTTATTCTGGGTTACTTGTGCATATAAAATTATTGTTCTACACTGTTTAAAAATATGGCGTAAAAAAGATTGTTTACTGATCGTCTCATCCCTCCCATTTATCTATTTCATGATTCAGATTTGGGATGATTCAGATGCTGATCCCCTTTTTTTATCCAATTATTTAGTTGGGTTAGTATTTTCGATAGTATTTTTTATTTGCATACTAATTTATCTGAATACAAAAAATTAGGTTTTCCAGCTCTTACGGCTAGCTTTTTTTGTTTCTAGTCTATTTTTTTTAAAAGTTGCTTGAATAAATACACTTTTTGAGAGATTATAGCCAGACTATTTTTTAAAACAGCTAGGAATTTTGCGCTAACTTAAACGACATCACTCAGTTTATACATGGATTCTTTTGACTAATCCAATGTTGTTTCCGACTAATCCACTGATTCCAGGGCATCCAAGACATGATTAGATGGACACCTATTCTCATATTACAAATAAGATGAGAATTGAAACGGTAGATATCATGGAGAATTTAAGAAAAAATTCTTGAATTTTACCAACAAAAAAAACATCGGTGACAATACGGTGGCAAACCCAAAAGAAATCCAGGCTCGACTTGGTCATTCTAGATTAGTTACTACTATGGATACTTACACACATGTAACCAAAAAATGAAAAAATGAAGCTGTTGATATTTTCACCCAACGTTTGAAAAGATCTTTGATTTAAAATGCAAAAAATTCGCCCAAGTAAAAACTTGGGCGAACATAGGGCGAATATTTTGGAATTTCACAAATTTTAAAAGCTAAGAAAATCCTAAAATCCTTGCTACTTCTTACTTTCTTCTTCATCCATTTTCAGAACGGCCATGAAGGCTTCTTATAGTCTTGTATTCTAAAAGTATTACATACATTTTCAATAAGTTTTAAATTGCTTCATATAGAAGTCTTTGCAATTGCTTCATGTTCTATTGTTTTTTCACACTACTTCGTATCATCTCAAATTTTTATGTGGTTTTATATATCCTCGGTGGGATAAATGTGGGAGATATAATCTTTATCTTACTTTTAACAGTTACTCTGCTGATTGCTAATAAAGTTCTTAATCGCAAAAAATCATAGTTATCGCTTAGGAATCGTCAATACATATTCTGGAAAATCTATATCAATAGTTTGACCATCAATTACATCGCCTTTTAAATCATTGGTTCGGCGTAATTTGATAAAACATTTTCTACCAGCAAATTTCTTAATGTCCATTGTTCCATCTAATCCTAAAGGCATACCTTCTGGAATTTTATAAGCTTTATTTACGTCTTCACGCACCAAACGTTTTGATTCACAACGCCCCAATTCTAACTTAGGGTTTTCGGCATCCATAAAGAATATATAACCATGATTAAAAGGTTGTGCCCCATTTTGAGGAACCAACCAACCAGCGCCACGAAATACACCTAAACTAAACTCGTTAAATACTTCTAGTTTAGCTAAATAATTACCATTCTTTTTAACTGGCGATTTAGCGATGATATTATCATGTTTACTTGGTGTAGGGATTTCAGAACTACTATCAGCCGAATCGTTGTCCTTTCCTTTTCCCGCATTCGCATAAGCATTCCAAGCATTAGCATCACCATAGAAGTAATTTTTATCATAAGGAGTTGAAGTATATTGCCACATAACTGCATTAGACCAGTGTTTAATAGCAGGGAATTCTGATTGATAAGCTGCTACCCACAGACCATAATCAGCTTGAACAATTTCTGAAAAATCTTCTTCAAATAATACTGATGCAGAAGTATAAACTAATGCCTTGATACCCGTCTTCTGTTGAATACGATCGAGCATCTGTTTAAGTACTCCTGTTCCTTGTCGTCCATACATCTCATAATCAAGTACTAAAATGCCTTTCCCAATATATCCTTGGACATTATTTAAAAAGAAATCAGTTTGAGCTTTCCAATCTTCTCCGTTAATAAAATGATAAACTCCAAAAGGTTTACCGGCATTAACTGCTTGTTGCACAAAAGGATCACAGTAACAATCAACAAACCCCGTTCCTTCAGTTGCTTTAAACATATAAGCATCAGCAGGATAATCTACGATATTTTTTGATCCATTATTATTTGATAAATCTACTACATTCAATGTCATTGTTTTTCTCTCCAATCTTTTGGTTTTTTATAACTTAAAGCTTGCTGACTATCTGAAAATCCTTTTGTTGTTGGATCGACAATATAGCCATATAAGGCAAATACCAACGCAAATAATTGTGCAGGATTCATCACGATATTTTTCACAATTTGCACAACACCATTCCATGTTGTAACATCAGCTTCCGTCACATGCGCAACGGATCCGATAGTACTAAACAAAAACAAAATAAATGGCACCCAAAACTGCGGATTTTTAAATCTAGTTTTCCAATTGATCATTCGAGACCCCTTCTTTCAATTTAATATTTTCTAGTTTCAATACCTCATTTTCCCGCTGTAAAAGTTCGTTTTGCCCTTCTAATTTCTCAATTTCCAACTTGTAGAAATTGATTTCTTTTTCATACTTTTCTTGGAGCTTTTCGACTTTTCCTTCGAGTTTGTCTACTTTTTGCTGTAGTTGCTGATTTAATTCTTTATATTGCTCATACAATGAAGTAGCGTTCTTAATGTTTTCATTTTCTAAAGTCACTTTGTTAGTTGACTTAGTTGCTAAAAATGTTCCAACTGCTGTAATTAAAGCAGTAACTACCATTGCTAAGTGCTGTTGCTCAATATGCAAATTACTGACCTCACTTCCATCCACAATAAAAAGCGCACTCGTTTGAGTACGCTTCTATTCTTCACTATTAATAATCTCATCCGCTTCTTCATCTGTGATACATAACGGAACGAACTGTCGAACCTGTTCTTCTGTAAAACAGCCCCAGTCAAACATCATTTTCACATCGCTAAAACTGAACATACTACTCGCCTCCTTCTGATTCTGGATTTAATTGCTCTTTAATTTCTGCAATATCCTTGCTGTTTTGAAGTGAAGCAAGCATTGTCTTTGAATTGATTTGTGCTAAATTGTCAGCTTTTTCTTTCAATGTAGTATTTTCCTGTTTAATTGCTACATCATTTAGCATGAGTTTGGCATTGAGCTGTTTTAGATTACCATTCTCGTGTTCCAGAGCCTCGTACACTGCTTCAAGATTATTTAGCTTATTGTGATCCAATACATTCGTCAAAACAATCCATCGGTTTTCTTGCGGATCAAATAATTGATCATTAATTGTTAACGACTCCCCATCTGAACGAATTCCTTCTAATGGTGGGACATCAGTAAACGGGACAGTCATAACCATATCATCTACCACTTTTCCGGCATATTCCCCACCAGGCTTGCCATACTTCCAAATATCTTTCATTTATTTCACTCCTTTAATCTAAGATTCTATTTCCATAATGTGTAGCGTATTTATCTGTGCAAAATCTACTGTCTTTGATT